>JAGXLJ010000072.1 GCA_018334775.1 Halodesulfurarchaeum sp. | reverse complement strand
TCGCGATGTCTCCCTTTTCCTCGTCGATATCGCTCTCGTCGATTCGGTGGGGACTGTTCGCATCGTGGGTGATTTCTCGGGGCATACACGGACTTTCGTCCGCCCAGTATTTATAGGAGGGCGGTGAAACCGGCGCTTTAACGTCTCGATCGGTTACATGCAACCTCTGCCCCGGAGTAATGGATTGATCTCCATCAGTCGCTGTTAGGTGGGTTGAAAGATCGGGACACGGTAGTTCTGGGCGTAGCCGTCTGCCCCGTGTTACAAGTCAGTGGCAGCCAATTACGAACTCGTTTCCAGGTCCCGGATCCCGTCGTTTCCCAGTCGTTCAGAACGGCGGTCGAAAAGCTGTTGACCCGGGCGGATTCGAACGACGTGTCTTTCGAGAATCGATCCTGGGATCTCAGCCCCGGTGCTTCAGCGGATCGCATGGATCTGCAGATTACGACCCTCAGGTCGGTCCGTTCGAGTCACTACTCCACCGATTGACTGCTCGGTGACGAAGTTTCACCGGCTTTCGAGGATGCGGTCGGCCACTTCGAATCCGGCGACGATTCCCCCGTCGAGACTCCGCTCTGGGTACTGGGCGCGGGACGCCATGCCGGCGTAATAGACGCCATCGCCGACGGCCTCGCCGAGGTCGAAGGGCACGACCTGTTCGAGATACCCGCGCTCGTAGACCGGGGCCGTCCGCCGGTTCCGGGCCGTTTTAATCCAATTCACCGATCCGCGGTCGAAGTCCGGAAAGAGCGATTCGATCCCATCGAGCCACGTGGCCTCGATGTCCTCGTCAGAAGCCGCAAAGAGCGGATCGTCCGCGGATTGCACGTATTTCGGCACGTAAAGGAGGTGTTCGTCACCATAGTGACTCGGGTCGATGAAGTTGGTGTGCTCGATAAGGGCGCCGAACGGTGCTTCGTCTCCGATGTTGAGCCAGTAGGTGTTCGTGAGCGGTTCGTCCATCGAGACGACCGAGCAGACCGTGCCTTGAAACTCGATGTCACAGGTGTACCCCGTCAACTCCTCGAGGACGTTGGGCATTGTTGCCACGATCGCACTTTCGACAGAGCGGGTCCCCGATTCCTCGCCTTCTATCGTGATCGACTCGATCCCCGCGTTCCCCGTGGAGAGTTCAGTTACACGGGTGCCGGTGACGAGACTTTCAGCCCCGATTTCCTCGATCAATCGGTCGACGAGCCGGCCAAATCCACCTTTCAGGTAGCCGAGTGGCTCCCCGCGAAGCAGGTCTCGCTCCCCGCGGAACCGAACCCGGCCGAGGAGCCAGGCGGCACTGATCTCGTCTTTTCGGGCGCCGAACTTCGCGTCTAAAAGCGGTTCGAAGAAGTTCTCGTAGACTCCGGCAGTGGTGTGCTCTCGCACGAACTGCTCGAGTGGGACATCTTCGTAGGCTTCCAGTTCCTCGTACGCCTCGAGGCTTGGGAGGCCCTCGCGAACGTCGACACCGAGGACGAGCATACCCAGTCGGAACGTATCATACAGGCTCAGATAGGGATAGGCGGCGATTTCCCAGGGCCTGTCGAGCGGATAGACCGTCCCGTCCATATAGTAGGCGTTCTTCCCAATGGGCCACTCCAGGTCCTCGTTTAATCCCACCTCCTCGATCAGGGAGACGATCGTTTCCTCGCTCTTCGAGAGGTGGTGGTAGTAGCGCTCGATCGGCTCGCCCCCGGTCTCGTAGCTGGCCGCAAGCCCGCCCACTTGGTCGGCCGCTTCGTAGATCCGGACGTCGTGTCCCGCCTGCGTGAGTCGGTACCCGGCGGCGAGTCCAGCGATCCCGCCACCGACGATGGCGATCATACCTCCATCTGTGCGAGCCGCGTGGAATAGGATTGTGATACGGCACATGAACAATCTTAAAGCCTTTCGCGGTCGAAATGCTCCGTACTCACAATGGACATTGCTGATATTGCGACGACGGATTACATCGAAGTCCCCGTCGACCGACGACTCGGAAAAGTTCGTTCTATCTTCGAGAAAGAACACCCAAAAGGGATCATCGTCACCGAGGGCGGCAGCTACCGTGGTGTCATCACCGAACGCCATCTCCTCCAGTCCCACGTCGAGGACGACCAGAAGGCAGCCGCGGTGGCACAACCTGCGCCAAAGGTCTCCCGGACCGAAGACATCAGGGACACTGCCAGGATGCTCGTCGAGGGCAACACGAAGGTCGCGCCAGTGTTCGAAGGTGGCTCGCTCTGGGGCATCGTCACTGAGGACCTTATCTTGGAGGCAGTCCTCGACAACCTCGATGCGCTCACTGTCTCGGACATCTACACGACCGATCCGGTCACCGTCCCCGATGATGCCACGGTCGGCCGCGTCATCAATCTCCTGCGCGAGAACGGCGTCTCCCGACTTCCAGTCCTCGACGACGGCTTGCTCACTGGCGTCGTGACGGTTCACGACGTGGTCAATGTCGTCGTCAGGGACATGTCCAAAACGACGACCGGTGACCGTAGCGGCGAAGTCGAGCGGGTACTCGACCTCCCGGTTTTTGACGTGATGTCGAGCCCGGTCGAGACGGTCACCCCCTCCGTGTCCGTGGAGGACGCAGTTCGGCGGATGCTCGACGGTGACTTCGGCGGTGTCGTCGTCACCGATCCCAAAGATGACTCAGACGTCGAGGGCGTTCTAACGAAGACTGACGTCCTGCGGGCGTTGACCTACACAGAGGAGGCCCAGATGGACGTCCAGATCACCAACATCGACCTGCTGGATACCATCTCCCGGGAAGAGATTCGAGAACAGATCACGGGTATCTCGGACAAATACAGCGATATGCAGGTCCAGCACGCTCACGTCCGCTTCAATCAGCACAAGGAGAAACTCCGAGGCACGTCACTCGTGCAGGCCCAGATCCGGTTGCGGACCAATCGCGGACAGGTCGCGGGAACGGGCGAAGGCTACGGAGCGGACAACGGCTTCTACGTCGCCGTGGACAAACTCGAGCGCAACGTCCTCGAAATGAAGGACATCCGCGCTGACGAAGAGTACGAAGGCCAACTACTTCGCAAGCTCAACGAGCTGTAGACGCGGTTTTGAGGCCCGCCTGACGGCCTATCGCTGACTCGTTTCGATTCCATCCCCGGCAATCACGAACTCCGCGCTCTCCCCCTCGGCCTTCGCGCGGTGTTTTTCCAGCACGGCTCGCCTGTTGGAACCTTTATAGCGATCGAGCCGGACGATCGTCCCGGTCCAGTGTGAGAGGGTATGGCCACCCAGCGGGCGCGGTCGCCCGCCGTCGCTGTCAGGATCGCTGAAGACCTGATTCGTAAGCACTACGGCGATATCGTGTTTGCGGGCCAATCCAAGGAGATGGGTCACCTGATCGGCGACAGCCCGCAATGCGTCCCCGTTTTCGGTGTCAGCGGTGCGACGGAGGCGATAGAAACCGGTCGCGCTGTCCAGGACAATGAGATCCAACTGGTCGCCGAACTCGGCGGCGTCTTTGACCGCCTCCGCCTGCTCGTCGAAGTCCAGGGCCTCACTCACGATGACATTCTGGGCGGCGCTGTCCTGGTCGGTCGTATTGCCCGCGAGCACCTGCTCGAAGCGCTCGATCGAGAGTCCCTCGGTGTCGATGTAGAGTGCCTGACCGCCAGTTGCTGCGACGGCTACGGCGCTGCTTAAGGCGACATTCGTCTTGCCCGCTCCGGGTGGGCCATACAGCTGTGTCGCGGTTCCTCGCTCGAATCCACCGCCGAGCAAGGAATCCAGCGCTCCGCAGCCAGTGGGCACGTCGGCTGTCACACCTCCGGGTTCGTTGTGATCACCTGAAAAGGCCCCGATGTACGCAGGCGATTTCGCCACTGGCGCAATGGTTTTCCGTCGTGCCATCACAACCTAACACATCCCATAGGCCGACCATGAACGAAGTTCAACTCGAGGTGGCAAAGGCCTACCCGAACGATTCGGGCCGAGGCATCGCCCGCCTTGATCCCGATACGTTGTTGCATCTCAAACTCAGCCCCGGCGACATCATCGAGATCGAAGGTGCGGAGTCGACCGCGGCGAAAGTCTGGCGTGCGGACCGCCAGGACTGGAACAGCGACACCGTCCGCATCGACGGGTTCACACGGCAAAACGCAGACGTCGGCATCGGCGAGCGCGTCACGATCAGAAAGGCAACGACAGAACCAGCCGAGACGCTGGTGTTAGCACCTCCTGAGGACGCGAGCGTGCAGTTCGGCTCGGACGCGGCCGGGATGGTCAAACGCCAGATTCTCAAGCGCCCCGTCGTATCCCGCGACATCGTCCCGGTGATGTCCAGCACGAACCACCCCTTCATGCGATCACCGGGCCAGGCAATCCCGTTGATCGCCGTCGAATCTGAACCGGAGGGCACAGTTCTCGTCACCGAGGAAACAGACGTCGAACTCCGGGAGGAACCTATCGCCGGCTTCGAACGCACCGGGGGTGGCATCACGTACGAGGACATCGGCGGCTTGGAAAACGAGATCCAGCGGGTCCGGGAAATGGTCGAACTCCCGATGAAACATCCGCAGGTGTTCCAGAAACTTGGAATCGAGCCACCACAGGGAGTCCTCCTCCACGGCCCACCAGGAACGGGGAAGACCCTGCTCGCAAAGGCGGTCGCCAACGAAACGTCAGCGAGTTTCTTCTCCATTGCGGGCCCGGAGATCATCTCGAAGTACTACGGGGAGTCTGAACAACAACTCCGGGATATCTTCGAAGACGCGAACGAGGAGTCCCCAGCGATCGTCTTCATCGACGAATTGGATTCCATCGCTCCCAAACGCGAGGACGTGACCGGCGAAGTCGAGCGCCGGGTCGTGGCCCAACTGCTGACGATGATGGATGGCCTCGAAGGCCGGGGCGAAGTCATCGTCATCGCGGCGACCAACCGCGTTGACGCCGTGGACCCCGCGCTCCGTCGTCCCGGTCGGTTCGACCGCGAGATCGAGATCGGGGTTCCGGACGAGACTGGCCGCGAGGAGATCCTCCGGATTCACACACGGGGCATGCCGCTCTCGGACGAAGTGGCGCTTTCGGAGCTGGCTGATGACACCCACGGCTTCGTGGGCGCGGACATCGAATCTCTCTCGAAGGAGGCTGCGATGCGGGCGCTCCGGCGGTACCTCCCGGAGATCGACCTCGACGAACAAGACGTCCCGCCGTCGTTGATCGAACGGATGATCGTCACCCAGGGGGACTTCGAAGGGGCGCTCAGCGAGGTCGAACCGAGCGCCATGCGGGAGGTGCTTGTCGAACTGCCGAAGGTCTCCTGGGACGACGTCGGTGGCCTTGACGAGGTGAAAAGCCAGATCAAGGAAAGCGTCGAGTGGCCACTTTCCGAGTCTGCGGGCTTCGACCGATTGGGTGTCAACCCGCCTGCCGGGGTCCTTCTCTACGGGCCGCCGGGAACGGGCAAGACCCTGATGGCGAAGGCGGTGGCCAACGAAACCGACGCGAACTTCATCAGCGTCCGTGGCCCCCAACTCCTCTCGAAATGGGTCGGCGAATCCGAGAAAGCGATCAGGCAGACCTTCCGGAAAGCCCGGCAGGTGAGCCCGACAGTCGTGTTCTTCGACGAACTGGACAGCCTCGCCCCGGGTCGGGGCCAGGACGCCGGTAACAACGTCTCGGAGCGTGTGGTCAATCAGTTGTTGACAGAACTCGACGGCCTCGAACAGATGGAGGGGGTGATGGTGATTGCGGCGACCAATCGCCCAGACATCATCGACCCGGCACTCATCCGCTCCGGGCGGTTCGACCGCCTCGTGATGGTCGGTCAGCCATCCGAATCGGGTCGCGAGGAGATCCTTCGGATTCACACCCAGGAAACGCCACTGTCCCCGGATGTCAGCCTTCGAGAGGTCGCCGAGCGGACCGAAGGCTACGTTGGCTCAGATCTGGCGACGGTTGCACGCGAGGCTGCAATCGAAGCGCTGCGAGACGATCAGGACGCCGAAACCGTCGAGATGGCCCACTTCGGCTCGGCCCTGGAAGACGTTCGGGCGACGGTCACCGACGACCTCCTCGACTACTACGATCAGGTCGAGGAGGAACTCACTGGCGGTACCGGTCCAGCCGTCGCTGGTCGGGATCAGGAGCGCCATATCGGCTTCCAGTGACCGGCCCAAATCCGCGGTGATACCTGCTTTATCTCGGTGTGGAAATCAGAGAAAAATATTCGAATAGCGCGGCGGTTTCTACTCCTCGGGCTCGTAGTCGACGATGATCGCGTTGACCTGACCAGTTTGGCCGGGTCGGGAGGTCACGCGAGCGAACCCGAGTTCGGTCTCAAGGATCGCGCCCTTGGTGATGATGTTTCGACGCGCATAGTTTGGGTTTGCCGGGTTGTTGACGACGTTCTCGATTTCGACCCGTTCGGTCTCGCCGTCCTCAGTGACGTTTGTCACGTCGGTCGCGAGGGCGCGGATCTTGGTGGTATTACCCCGTGCATCGACGGCTTTGTAGGATGGGTCGTCGAACTGGGTCTCGGTCGGGCTGCTTCCGAGTTGGTGTTTCTTCTTGTTGCCGTGGGGGTGAATGCGACCCCCGGTTTTGGTTCGGGACGAGCGGCTCC
>JAGXLJ010000071.1 GCA_018334775.1 Halodesulfurarchaeum sp. | reverse complement strand
CAGTCGAACCGGAACGGGCCGAACAACTACTCGATGCGGTCCGAGCAATCGGTACGTCCCTCCAGACTGGAACCGAGAACACGTTGATCGAACAGGCCCTGTCCGCGCTGCAGTAGCCTACTCGTAAATCGGATGGGCATCAGTCAGCCGGACGACTTCCTCGCTGACTTCAGCGATGACACTCTCATCGTCGATGTTGTTGATGACGCGGCCAATGAGGTGTCCGACTTCCCGCATTTCTTCCGTCGGACCTGTGATGATCCGTCCCGCTACCCTTTTGCCGCTGGTGGCTCTCAATTCGCCCATGAACGACGTATTGGAGGGTCACGTATGGCCGTCCTACTGATCGGTGAGGGGCCGGCTGTTGAATCGGCCGAGGCGATGCTTGCAGACTCCGATGTCGACGTTGCTCGTGGGTCGATGAACGATCTCCCGGCGGCCGATCTCGCCATCGTGGTTGGATTGGCCGGGAGCGAGGGGTTCGAGACGGCAAACGAACAGGCCATCGAATCGGACACCCCCTGGATCGCGGTCGAATTGGGTGGCATCGGTGGTGTCCCAATGCAGGGCCTTTCCGCGACGATCACGACCTTGCAGCCGGGATACGTCTGCTATGACTGTCTCCGCTCGCGTGTCGAAGCAAACGACGTTCACGCAGCAGACGAAGCGACCGCGGAACGGCCCGCGGCCCGACTTGCCGGCTCGTATGCCGGGATTCAGGCGATTCGAGCGTTTTCGGGGGCCCAGGTCGCCGGTGTCGTCGTGGAAGTTCCCTACGCTGAGCGCTCACTCCTGCCAGTTCCGAAGTGTGAACATGCCCCGGAACGGGATCGGTCCCTCGAACTCGACGACATCGATCGGACCCTCGACGAGGCACTTGAACAGGCCGAAATGGCGGTCGGTGATCGACTCGGTATCGTCCCCCTGATTGGCGAACACGATTCGTTCCCACTGCCCTATTATCTCGCCTCGGTGACGGAGACTACGAGTTGGAGCGACGGGAATGCGCCGGATCGGGCCGCGGGTGTCGCACAGACATGGGATGGGGCCTTCATGAAAGCACTCGGCGAATCCCTTGAACGGTACAGCGCTGCGATGTACCGAACCGACGACTTGGAGCGACAAACACCGGATGAAATCGATGGGCCGGCCCCGGATTCGTTTGTAAGTGTGCGCGATGGATATCCTGAATCGGCGGACTCGTGGAAGATGCCCGTCGTTCAGGGGCTCGATTTACAAACGGAGGATTCGGTCACGCTTCCGGCCGATCTCGTCTTCTATCCACCACCGGAGGGCACCATCGGACAGGCCATAACGACTGGCCTGGGGTTGGGAAGTGGCGGCGTCGACGCCGTTCTCTCAGGGCTGTACGAAGTGATCGAACGGGATGCCACGATGCTCTCCTGGTACTCATCCTTCGAGCCGCTTGGGCTCGAGGTGCCCGATTCAACCTTCGATTCGATGGTCGAACGGGCCCGAGGGAACGGACTTTCGGTAACACCGTTGTTGATTACTCAGGATGTTGACGTGCCCGTGGTGGCAGTGGCGGTTTCCCGGGACGAATATCCCCGCTTTGCCCTGGGTTCGGCTGCTGACCTTGACGCGGAGGCTGCAGCAATTGACGCCCTCTCGGAAGCGTTGCAGAACTGGATGGAACTGCGCGATCTCGGCCCAGAGGAAGCAAGCGAGGCGGGTGGGGAAATCGGGGCCTATGCAAAGGAGCCTGGTGCGGCTAGCTCAATGGCGAGCCCCGAGGAAACGGTTCCCGCGACTGCAGTTGGTCCCGAAACAGTTCCGGCGGGCCGTGCGGAACTTGACGCCCTCCTGGACCGAATGGATGCGGCCGGTCTGGACACGTATGCCGCATCGGTTACGTCCAGGGATGTCGAACGGCTCGGGTTCACGGCAGTTCGGGTTCTGTCACCGTCCGCCCAGCCGCTTTTCGTCGACGAGCCGGTGTTCGGGGATCGTGCCAGGATGGTGCCCGAAGATCTCGGTTTCGAACCCCGGCTCGACCGGGCGTTCCATCCGTATCCGTAGCCGGGTTGATTGTATTCTGACGGACGGAATCCTCAAACGCCGAACGTGGCCCGGAGCATGTCCCGGGTTCCCGGACCGAGTCCGACTGCGATAACGGCGATGAGCAGCAACGTGCTGAATCGGGGACTCTCTTCGATCATTTGCTTATCGAACAACCCCGTTACCACCACAGCAGCCGCGATTTTGAGCAGGAGAAATCCCCAGGCTACCCCGATGATTGCGGTGACGCCTTCGGGGACGACGCCCATCGTGATCTCGATGACTGCCCGGTTGACCGGGTGTTTCGGCACGAGGTCGGCTGCGAGTCCAAGTTCGGCGCCCCAGTCGATGCCCAGCACGTTTGCCAATCCATCGACCGAATGTGCCCAGAGAATGAGGGCCCCGAGCGCTGGCGTGCCACTGGCGACCGCTGGAACGTATTGTCGAATCGCCCACCAGCCACCTCCAGCGATGAGTGTCGACCCCCCGATCGTAAGCACCGTGAAACTCGGGTGAAACTCAACGTCGGCTGTTGTCAGTGCGAGCCAGACCAGGCCGAGAAGCGTGAGACCGAGGAGTACCGAGCCAGCGATGGCAATCGGCTGATCGGCGGAGTCGAAATACCCTCCGTTGCGCAATCGGATGCCGAGTATCAGCGCCCCGAGCGCGAGGAAGAAGACGGTGAAATAAATGATCGGACTGATCAGCAGTGCGTTCCAGGGGAACGGGATGAGGCTGGCGCCGGTGCCGGCGAGTGTATCTTGGGCGTCCTCGAGCACTCGAAGTGCGCCCCCGAAGAGCATGAAGGGGAACAGTGGGTAGATCAGGCTGACGTCGACCTCGAAATCAAGCCGGTTGAGAAGGAAGACGACACCACCGAGGGAGAGCAAAAGCGTAACCGCATAGCCGATTTCCGAGACGACGGTATAGCCCGGATAGGCCACTGGCCCGGCTGCACTTGCGGCTGCTGCGGTTGAACTGAAGAAGAGTGGATCGCCGCCGTTCCACGCCACCGCCGCGGCCGCGTGGGCGTCAGCCACAACTGGGCCCCAGAAGTACTGCCAGACGAACCGGGCGTACACGAGGTCCGGGACCAGGACCGACCCGCCGACCAGAATCGCCAGAATTGCTGTGACTCCGGCCGTCCAGAGTTGCTCGATCCGTGTGCTCGGGAATCCCATCTATCCGTTGACAGGGAAAACGCGTGTATCAGCGTTTTGGTCTCACCCGACAGCGCTCCATTAGATTGATGCAGCGGCCGTGGTCAGAACCTCGATCGAACGGTCGAATTCGACGAGATCCAGGTGCTCGTCCGGGGTATGATCCAGTGACGAGTCCCCGGGGCCGTAGGTCGCCATGGGGACGTTCCAGGCCTGGGCGTAGATATTCATGTCACTCGTCCCAGTCTTTCGGAGATGAGCCGGGTCGCCATCGAGGTGGCGGATCCCCCGACGAAGCGCACTGGCGACATCGTTCCGCGGGCGTTCCATGACTGGTTCTATCGCGTCAGTCCATTCGAGATCGCCGGGCTCGATGGCTTCGAGCGTGGATTTGACCTCAGCTACGCCTTTGGCAGGTGGAATCCGAAACTGCGCGTCGATCCACGCCTCGAAATCGAACCCGTCCGGGGTCGTTCCGCCACGCATTTCGACGGGTTTTGGTGTCACCTGCTCGAAAATCGAATCCGTCTCCCCATCGAAGGCAGCTTCGACTCGATCCCACCAGGAGATGGCCTGTTGGATGGCGTTCGGTTCGGGACGTGAGGTGTGCCCGACTTCCGTTTGCACCGAAAATTCCCCACTCAGCAACCCACGGTACCCCATCGTGATCGCATCCCATCCCGACGGCTCGCCATTGATGACTGCTTCCGGAGATTCTCGGTCCTCGACCAGGTATCTCGCTCCAGCAGAGGTTGTTTCTTCTTCTGCCACCCCGACGAAACTGACGCCTGCGTTTACTGCTGCGACGGCCATCGCAGTCAACGGTCCTTTCGCGTCCACGCTTCCACGCCCCCAGAGGACCCCGTCTTCGACTCGAACCGGAATCTCGCCCGGCACGGTGTCCATATGGGATGTCAATACCACCGACTCGTCGGCTGGGGCCCTGAGGTTCCCCGCCTCGTCGATCCAGGTCTCCCGCCCATGTTGGTCAAAAAATGCCTGGAGCCGCTTCGCAACTGCAGTTTCTGACCCTGAGACTGACGGGGTTTCGACGACGTCTTTCAGGAGCGAACGTGCGTCCTCGGGAGCAATTTCGGTCATGTTACACCTCGTCGATAACCTCACTCATGGCATCGACAGTCCGTTCGATTTCATCCGCGCCGATGATCAACGGTGGGAGGAAGCGAACGACTGTCCGGCCAGCTGGGAGGGCCAATATTCCATGGTTCATTGCAAGGTTCCCGACGACCCGGTTTGCCCCGCGTTTGACCTGCACGCCGATCATGAGTCCTTCACCACGAACGGCTTTCACGGAATCCCCGACTGCAGCCTGGAGTTTCTGCTTGAACGTCGAACCGAGCGTTCCAGCGTGGGCCGGGAGGGAGTCCCCGGTGACCGTTTCCAGCGTTGCCTTGCCGGCCGCTGCAATGGCCGGCCCGCCACTGAACGTGGAGCCGTGATTGCCTGCGTCCTCGGCGATCCATTCTCGAACCATGGTTGCGCCCAGCGGGAGGCCATTTGCGATCCCCTTCGCGGCAGTGAGGATATCCGGCGTGACCGGGGTTTGTTCGGTGGCCCACATAGTGCCTGTGCGACCGACCCCCGTCTGGATTTCGTCGAAAATCAGGGCCGCGTCGACGGATTCAGTCGCCTCCCGGGCCGCTTCGAGGAACGAGTCACTCGCTGGATTGATCCCGCCTTCCCCCTGGATCGGTTCCAGAATGACTGCCGCCGTTTCCTCGTCGACGGCATCTCGGAGTTCGGCCTCGTCGTCAAAGGTGATAAATTCGAATCCGTCCGCGAGCGGTTCGAATCCGTCCCGGTACGTGGGCTTCCAGGTCGCTGCGAGTGAACCGAGGGTCCGACCGTGGAACCCGTCTTTCATCGCGATGATTTTTGACCGGCCTGTCGCGTGTCGTGCGAACTTGATGGCTGCCTCGTTGGCTTCGGTTCCGGAGTTGCTCAACCACGCGTGATCGATCGGTTCTGGCGCCAGGTCAGTCACGAGATCGTAAAGGTCCTCTCGAACCTGGACTGGATAGGACCCTTGCACGTAGGTCAATTGCTCGGCCTGGGAGCTGAGCGCGTTGACCACTGCCGGATGAGAGTGCCCGAGGGGCGTACAGGCGTAGCTCGCCCCCATGTCGAGGTATTCCGTCCCGGACTCGTCCTGAAGCATCGTTCCATCCCCGGATTCGATCCGAATCGGCTTCGGGGAGAAGACGAACTCGCTCATTGATCACTCACCGCGGCAGGCTCGACTACCGTCCCGTCTCCAGCCAAGGCACGGCTGATCGGATCATCGGCATTGGCATCCCCGATTACAACCCGTTCTGCCCCGGATTCGAGGGCTTCCCGGGCGGCCATCACTTTCCGACCCATGAACCCCTCCGCTGCCGCCTCGAGTGTCTCGAAGTCGGTCGGCGTTTCGACGGTTTCGATCCGCGTCTGGGGATCATCCGGGTCAGCGTAGACTCCAGACACATCCGTCAACTCAACGAGTGTCGCTTCGAGTGCCCCGGCAACAGCTGCTGCCGCTCGGTCCGCGTCGCTGTTTACTGCAGTCCCTTCTTTTGCAAGC
This sequence comes from Halodesulfurarchaeum sp., assembly GCA_018334775.1. Lineage (GTDB taxonomy): Archaea > Halobacteriota > Halobacteria > Halobacteriales > Halobacteriaceae > Halodesulfurarchaeum. Next base: position 827 of record JAGXLJ010000071.1, on the reverse strand, counting down.
ATCGGGACCGAGACGACCGGGGTGTACCCTCCATCGAACAGCAACGAAAGCAACTCGTCGTTGACGGATTCGATGGTTCCGGAATGGTCGCCGCGTCGGATCTTCCGCTTACCGTCTTCCAGCACCCGAATAGCCGACTTGCGACTTCCTTCGAGGACGTGTCCGTCCGGGCCAGAGAGCCCGACGGCGTCGACGCCGACATCCTGCAATTTGGTGACAAGATCCAGATTCAACTTGCCGAAAACCATCTTGAATACCTCCATGGTTTCAGCGTCGGTGAACCGGCCAACGACACCATCGGGTGTTTCAACGTACTCCGGTTCGATGTCCATCCGTTCGAGGGTCTCGTCAACGGCGGTCGAGCCGCCGTGGACGACGACCAGGGACTCGCCATCGTCGACAAGAGTGGCAACATCGGTGAGTGCACCGGCCGGATCGACGGCCTGGGCCCCGCCGATTTTCACCACGACTGTCATGGTGACCCTACCGGGTGCAGTCCCGTAAATTCCAGGCCTGCAGTTTCCTCGTACCCAAACGCGATATTGGCGGCGTGGATTGCCTGGCCAGATGCGCCTTTCATCACGTTATCGATAGCGGTGAAGACGACGATCCGGCCGTTTTGCTCGTCGAGTTCGAAGCCGATTTCGGCGTTGTTCGTTCCCGCAACCGCCTTCGGTTCGGGATATCGATAGACCCCGCCGCCACCCGTTACGATGCGCATGAACGGCTCCTCACCGTACGTCTCCCGAAGAGCCTGCCAGACGTCCGCTTTCTCGGGGAGCGACTCGGGGAAGAGATGGCTCGTCGCGGCGGCGCCCCGGACCATG
>JAGXLJ010000070.1 GCA_018334775.1 Halodesulfurarchaeum sp. | reverse complement strand
GGGAGGCCACGAGGTGATTTGTTTCACCGCCAAATGGTGGCAGGGGGACTTTCAGGAGTTCGAACATGAGGGACTCATGTATCGAGGCATCGGAACCAGGTCGGAGGACGCGCTGACCACTCCGTTCCAGGTCGCCAACGCGATCCGCAAAACGGACCCGGACGTCGTCCACGCGGTTTGCCAGAACCCCCTCTGGACGAGTGGCGCCAAGTTGGGCGCGCTGCTCAGCGGTGCCGGATTCCTAGTCGATTGGTACGACCCGCATGATGCGACGGGGGTAGTTTCCGACTGGCTCCGGAACCGGGCCATCCAGGGGGCCGACGTGGTTGTGACGCCTTCAGAGACCGTTGAAACGACCGTGAGGGAACGTGGGGTTGATGGCCGAACCGTTCGGGTAATTCCGACCGGCATTGATATCGACCGGATAAAAGCGATATCGAAGGCCGAAAGCGCCGATATCGTCTATTCCCGACGGCTCGACGAGGGGGCGAACCTGGAAACGCTGCTCTTGGCCCTGGCGGAATTCCGGGAGTACGACTGGAATGCAACAATCATCGGTGATGGACCCAGACGGGCCGCCTACGAGCGCCAAGCGCGGGACCTTCGAATTGACGACAGTGTCGAGTTCGTCGGCGAATTGCCTGTCGAGGAGCGGATTGCCCGGTTCAAGCAGGCACACGTCTATGTGCACACGGCCGAATACACGCCGTTCGACCATGATCTGCTGCGAGCACTGGCAGCCGGCTGTGTCTCAATCGTCGAATATCACCAGAACTCGAGCGCACACGAATTGGTCGTCCATGAGGACCGCGGGTATACCGCGACGAGTCCCGAAGAACTCACCCGACGGCTTGCTGCCGCCGGAGAACTCGAGCACAAATCCTTTGACGAGTCGTTTACCGACTTTTCAGACGACGTGTTTCTCGAGGCGTATCTCGATCAATATCGAGCGATTCGGTCCTGACTCGAGTCAGTGAGCCGACTCGAATCCACGTTTGATTTGACTCTGTTGCTGCAGTGTGAACCCTTTTGGTGTCCCCGCTCCCCGTTTGAAACCAATGAGAGAGCTCTTTCTTTCGGCCGCCCGTGGTGAGGCGACAGCGCGGCCACCGGTCTGGCTGATGCGTCAGGCCGGTCGCTATCTGCCCGAGTACAGAGAGTTACGGGCCGACTATACGTTTCGGGAAGCCATTTCAACCCCCTCGATTGCTGAGGAAATCACCTTACAACCCTTCGAACGCTTTGCCCTCGATGCGGTCGTGATATATTCGGACATTCTCGTGGCCCTCGAACCGATGGGGATCGACTACCATCTGGAGTCTGGTGTTGGCCCCGTTATCGACACTCCGATCGAGGGTCCGGAAGCGGTTCCGCAGAGCCACGAACCAGTTGGGACAAGCTTGGGATACGTCGGCGACCTGTTGGAGCGCGTGAGCGAACAGGTGGGGGACCAGGCCGCAACACTGGGCTTTGCAGGCGGGCCGTTTACCCTCGCGTCATATGCAGTCGCAGGGGAACCGTCGAAGAACCACGTTCCTATCAGGGGGTTCCGGGCCGAGCACCCTGACGCATTTGTCGAATTACTCGAGCGGTTCACCGATGTCGTCCTCGAGTTCCTCCAGTTCCAGGTCGAACATGGTGCGGACGCCGTACAATTGTTCGATACCTATGCAGGCTTGCTGGGGCCAGCGGACTATCGGGAGCATCTCCTCCCGCTGCATCAGCAGATCCTCTCGTCGGTTGACGTCCCGACTATCTTCTTCGTTCGCAATATGGGCGGCCGGCTTCCAACACTCGCGGAGAGTGGTGCAGACGTCGTCGGGTTGGACTGGACGGTCGACATGGCAGAGGCCCGGTCGGTCCTGGGGGATCAGCCGGTTCAGGGGAACCTCGATCCGACCGATCTCTTGGGCGATCCGGCCTTCGTCGAGCGCCGAACCCGAGAGGTGATCGAGGCTGCGGGGCCAGCGGGGCACATCTTGAATCTGGGACACGGTATCGACCGGCGCACACCGGTCGAATCAGTCGAAGCCTTTGTTGAGACCGCCCACTCCTTCGAGTGGTGATGGGGGACGGAACTCCGATCACTCCAGCGGTGCGTTGAGACAGAAGGTTCCCGGTTCGTCCCGACACTGACACGGTCGGAGTTGATGGTACCCTGGATCGAAGTCCGCGAGGAACGGCTCCAGGAGGTCCCCGATGACCGACCCCAGGCGGGGGTCACCGTGGGGAACGGGAACTCTGACGAAATCCAGGCCGAGATCCTGGGCTTCGGCTTTCAATTCGATATCGAGTTCGTGAAGCGTTTCTGACTGCTCGTGGAGGAAGCTCATCGGTTCGACAACCACCCGGTCAGCGTCCACGGATTCGAGTGCGGCTTCGATGTCGGGTTCTGTCCAGGGGATATCGCGGTTCGCGTGGTTCTGGAAGCCGAGCGTGTAGTCTTCCACCCCGAGGAGTGCCGCCATCGTCTCCGTGAACTCCTCGACGTACGTGTCATATCGGCTCCCTGCTTCGAGGTAGGAGACCGGGGTTCCATGGGCAGAAAAGAGTAGTTCCGTGTCTGGGGCCCGAAGATCGATCTCTAGGCCATCGATGACGGATCTGATGTTCTCGAATCGCAGCCGCGTGTACGTTGGATGACGATGCCAGCCAGTGACCGCTCGCATTTCAACGTCCGGATTGTGCTCGGTCAGGGCCTCTTCGAAGTCGTTGACAGCGGCGATGTTCGTCGACGGGCCGGAGAGTGGATAGACCGGAACGACGATTACCCGGTCGAAAGGTTCCGCTGCCATCTCTGCAGCCACATCCTCGATGAGCGGTTCAGTGTATTGCATTGCCAGGGCGACTTCGACGTCGTAGCCCCGCGATGCAAGTTCTTCTTCGAGCATCGTGGCTTGGGCCGCCGCCTGTTCGTGAAGCGGTGAGCCACCGATCGTTTCGTACTCCTCGATGAGCCCGGCCGCCCGTCGGTTTGCGAGTTCGCTGGCCCGTTCTTTGGCGGCTGCCTCGCTGTCGAAGCGTTCGAGACTGGCATTGTCGAGGAAGATCCGTTCCAGGAAGGGAACCACGGCCTCACGGCTTGGTTCGGCCGGTTCGCCGAAGTTCAGCAACACGACGCCTACGTCCATGGCCATCACTTCGCAGAGGGCGTGGGTATACTTACTGGAACCGGGAATCCATGTTGGCCAGGGCTGTTGAGCTGTTCAGTCGTGCCGGAAGGCCCGAGTCCCCGTGAACACCATCGCGACATCGTGTTCGTCGGCCGCTTCGATCACGGCTTCGTCGTTTACCGAGCCGCCGGGTTGAATGACGGCGTCGACACCTGTTTCGGCCGCGAGTTCGACGCCATCGGGGAACGGGAAGAAGGCATCACTGGCCAGGACGCTCCCGGCGGCAGATTTGCCCGCCGCGTCTCGCTCGGCTTTCTTTGTTGCCAGGTCGACAGCGTCGACCCGGCTTGCCTGTCCCATTCCGATACCGACCGTTTCGGTTCCCTGGGCGAGAACAATGGCGTTCGATTTGACGTGTTTGGCCGTCTGCCAGGCGAATAGCAACGCTTCACGTTCGGACGCTGTTGGCTCACGATCGGTGACCGTTTCGAGGTCCGCTCGGTCCGGTGCCTGTTCGTCTCGGTCCTGGACGAGCCGTCCGCCAACGATCGGTTTCTCTACTCGCCCCAGCGATTCCTCAGTCATCGATCCCACGTCCAAGACGCGCAGGTCGGCTTTCGTTTCGAGAACCTCGAGGGCCTTTTCTGTGTAACCCGGCGCGATGACGGCCTCTTTGAACGAATCGATGATGTTCGTGGCTGTGGCTTCGTCACAGCACCGATTGAGGGCGACGATGCCGCCAAAGGCACTCTTCGCGTCGGTCGCGAGTGCGTGTTCGTAAGCCGTCGAAACGGAATCTGCGACGGCACAGCCTGCTGGGTTCGTATGTTTGATCACCGCGGCAGCGGGTTCGTCGAATTCGCGCACGAGGTTCAGCGCCGCGTCGGCGTCGTTGTAATTGTTGTACGAGAGCGCTTTGGCCCCGTCGTTCAGCTGCTCGGCGTCGACGACGTTCGCAACTTCACATGTCGAGTCACCGTACACAGCAGCGTCCTGGTGTGGGTTCTCGCCGTAGCGAAGGTCACGGACCCGGTCGGTCGAGGTGAGTCGTCTGTCGGGGAACGCGCCACTTTCCTCTTCAATCTCGATTCCATCGGCTGTTTGTGTCACCTGTCCCTCTAACACCATTTCGATGGCTCGGGGGTAGGCTTTGAATTCCCCCTCGTACAGCACTCGCTGTTTGAGACTGGCCTGGTCATCATCCGGATACACCGGGATCGGCTCCTGGGTGATGATCGGGCCGGCGTCGACGTCCTCGGTAATGACTGACTCATCCGCCGCGACGGCGTTTGTCACAACGTGGACAGTACAGCCAGTGATCGCCACGCTTGCATCGAGAACTTGCTCGTGTGCGTTCTCTCCAGGAAAAGCCGGTAAGAGCGACGGATGGATGTTCAGAGTGAGTGGCGCCTCCTCGAGAAAGGTATCCGAGAGGATGCGCATATAGCCATCCAGAACGACCAGATCGAGATCGTAGTCCGCCAAAACCTGCAAGACCCGGCGCTCGTGTTCGCGGCGGTCCATGTCCGGTGGCTGTTCGACAACAGCCGTTTCGATCCCTCGATTCTCAGCTTTTTCCAAGACCGGCGCATTCCCGTGATTCGAGATGATCACGTCTACCGTCGCCCCGGCAGGCTGGCGGTCCTGGATGTGCATGAGGTTGCGCCCGCGATTGCTCGCGAGACCGGCAATGGTGGGCATACGCGAGGGTGCGGGGCCCATTTTCAAAGCCGTTGTGGTCGCATGCCCGTCGGGTATTCAAGACTATGAACACCACCAGTGCTCTCTGGTGGATAGATACGCCAGATATGCACAGACGTGAAACGTCTCGACCGGTATTCTTTTGCGTCGACCGGGGCCACACCGACACATGCCGACCGATCGTGGCCCACTCTGGGCCGTTTCGCCGCTGGATGGTCGATACGAAGACCGAACTGCCCCGCTTGCCCCGTACGTGAGTGAAGCCGCACTCATGCGCGCTCGGGTGCAGGTCGAAGTCGAATACACACTCGCCCTGGCGCGGCTTGATGCAACCTCCTTCGAGATTGGCCCGACACTTGCTTCGGACATGCGGGTAGTCTACAAGGAGTTCGAGGAGTCAGACGCTCAGTTGATCAAGGACATCGAAACGACAGGGGCGCGGGGCTACACTGCGACCAACCATGACGTAAAAGCCGTGGAGTATTTTCTTCGTGAGGCAACCCCTGAGTTCGTCCATCCGTGGCTCCACTTTGGCTTGACCAGCGAAGACGTCACCAATCTCGCCTACCGGCTTTTGGTGACCGAAGCGATGGAGGAAGTACTGCAACCCCGATTGCGAGCGATTCGGAGCACGCTCGGGGAATTTGCGCAAGAATACGCCGACATACCGATGTTAGCCCGGACACACGGGCAACCTGCGACCCCAACGACTTTTGGCAAGGAAATGGCCGTCTACGCGAGTCGGCTGGGCCAGACCCTCGCTACAGTCGAGGAACGAACCGACTCGCTCGCTGGCAAACTCGGCGGTGCGAGTGGCACCTTTGGCGCCCATACAGTGGCGTTTCCGGACGTCGACTGGGCAGCATTCGCACGAAGCTTCGTCACTGATCTCGGATTGGAGTACGTGGGTCTCACGACTCAGATCAACCCAGGCGATGATTTTGCACGTCTGTTCGATGCCCTGGCAGGAGTGAATCACGTGTTGATCGACCTCGACCAGGATATCTGGCAGTACGTGTCTCGGGGCTACTTGGGCCAAGAGGCCGCAGCGGGTGAAACTGGCTCCTCGACGATGCCACACAAGGTCAATCCGATCGACTTCGAGAACAGCGAAGGCAACCTTTCCAAAGCGAACAGCGATCTGGACTTTCTTGCGGATTCGATCACCACCTCGCGGATGCAACGGGACCTTACAGATTCCACGGTCAAGCGAAACATCGGTGCCGCACTGGCCCATGCCTTCATGGGGTACACCAAACTCGACGTGGGACTCGAGAAGGTGGTGCCACGCGAGTCGGTCATGCGCGAGGATCTCCAGGCCAACCCGGCAGTCATCGGGGAAGCGATTCAAACAGTTCTGCGACGCGACGGACATCCGGATGCGTACGAACTCGTCAAAGACGCGACGCGAGGTGAATCAATAACGATGGCGGATTTCGAGTCGCTCATCGAGGGCCTCGACGTCCCGGCATCGACCAAAGCCGAACTCCGCGACCTGCGTCCCGAGCACTATACTGGGATCGCTGCGGATCTCGCTCGAGATATCGATTGATATCCTCCCCGGCATAAAGGGCGGGGCTTTCTCCTTGATTCTCCGTAATCAGCCGACGAGGATTCCGAGCGCCTGAGTCAGAATGTCACTGGCTTTTCGGACGTCGTCGATCTTCACGTATTCTCGCTCACCATGAGCGACCGGCCCGTTCTCGTCGGAGAGGACTCCTGGTCCGAAGACGACGGTCGGCGCGCTCGCAGCGAAATACGAGGCCTCGGTCGCTGCGCCTTTTCCCC
>JAGXLJ010000069.1 GCA_018334775.1 Halodesulfurarchaeum sp. | reverse complement strand
AGGAACGTTAGGCACCCGAGCCGGGTCTCCCCGACCGATTCGTTTTTTGAACTGCCGATTCACAAACGGACATGGACGAGCAGGCGGCATTGTCACTCATTGGGGAGCTCACCGACTCGGCCGGCGACGACGCAGCGATCGTCGAGGACACGGCCCTCACAATCGACATGCTCCACGATTCGACGGATTTCCCGCCAGGAACGACTCGATACACCGCCGGCTGGCGGTCGGTCGGCGTTTCGCTTTCCGACGTCGCCGCGATGGGGGGTGAGGCAACCGCAACCGTCGCCGCGCTCGGGGCCCCGGATTTCGGCGACGAACAACTCGAGGAGTTTGTTCAGGGGGCCAAAGACGTCTCCACCCTCGTCGATGCGGCCTATGTCGGGGGCGATCTCGACCAGCATGCTGAGTTCACGGTGGCCACCGCTGCAATCGGCCGGGCACCGGACCCGGTGTACCGAGACGGGGCCAGACCCGGCGATATCGTCTGTGTGACCGGGACGCTTGGGCGCGGAGCAGCAGGCGTCCGGGCCCTCGAAGCCGGAGCGATCCGCCAGGGCAACGACCTGTTCCAGTTTACACCCCGGGTCAAAGCGGGAAGTGCGCTGGCCGAGTACGCAACCGCCATGATCGATTCGAGCGATGGGTTAGCGAGATCGCTCCACCAACTCGGCGCCGCCAGTGACGTGGGGGTCTCGATTGACGGCTCGGCGGTCCCAATCGCAGCGGACCTGGGGCGGTATCTTGGACGCAGTACAACCGAACTCGACGTGGCGATCACCTATGGCGGAGATTTCGAACTCGTTTGCACGATGCCGGAGCACCAACTCGAGGCCGCCAGGGACATCCTCGCCGTACCGCTCACGGCCGTGGGCACGGTCGAAGAGTCAACTGCTGGGATCGAACTCGACGGGGAGCCACTGGCAGACGAGGGGTACACCCACGGCGATGAATAGTCGGTTCGACTGGGTCAGCCAACCAGTTCGTGTTACAGCCCGGCGACTTCGATCGGAATCGGAGTGAAACAAAGCAGTCCGAGTACGAACGTGAAGATTCCAAGCAGCCGACGTCGGCTGTCCAGTGTGCCCTCCGCGATCGGCGCCGCGGAGCCCATGAAGGTGGCTAAGATGGTCAAGACCCCCCAAAGGATCCAGACACCGACCATTTGGCCGGCGTCCGTGAACAGGTAGAGTCCGGCCGCGAGGGAGAAGAGTGACAGTGGAATGAGCGGTGCGATCCGCTCCTGAGCGGGGCCAGCAATCGCTCGCAGGATGTGCCCGCCATCCAGTTGTCCCACCGGAATGAGATTTAGGAACGTGATGAACATCCCCACCCAGCCACCGATCACGACCGGATTAACCACGAGCGATGGGTCCCCGTATGAGAGGGGTTCGCCAAGCAGCGTCGCAATTCCCGTCAACAACAAGGGGTAGTTGAACTGGATTTCGACGGTCGACTCTGCAGCCATCACCCAATCCGGAACCGCGACCGGCGGGAGCGTGAGGCCGATGACGGTCACGACCACCGTGGCGACGAGTCCGGCAAGCGGCCCCGCCACGCCGATATCGAAAAGCGCCCGGCGATCCGGTATTCGCCCCCGGATTCGGATGACAGCGCCCATCGTTCCGATGATCGTCGGGAAGGGGATGAAATAGGGCAACGATGCAGGGACGTCGTGATAGCGGCTCAGGACGTAGTGGCCGAGTTCGTGGGTGCCAAGAACACCCATCACCGCCAGCGTGAACGGGAGCGCTTTCAGGAGTTCGAGCGAGAGAGGGTTCTGCACATAATACCATTGCGCTCCCACGAACAGCGTCGAGAGGGTGGTCGCCACGGCCAGGACGATGTTCATCCACGGGATTCCGTCTTCCCCAGTTTCACGGGGCTGGGCGATGAGCACGTACTCCCCGAGTTTCCGGTCCAGCCTGACCTCGTAGCCGGCGTTTCGGAACTCCGGCCAGACCGTCTCGAGGAGTTGCTGCTGATCGACCAGCGGGTCGCCGTAATAATGGGTGTCATCCTCGTCCTGCTGCACCTCGTAGACCCGGAAAACAGACTGGAAGGCTTCGGGGGAGGGCAACTCCGCAGGCGTCTCCGACGACATGAGCGTGGGTTTGGGGCCCGGAAGTTTAACATCGTCGCGTGCGGCGGCGATTCCCGATTTCCGACCAGAACATTGCAGGTCCCGAAGCCGAAGCGCGAGTGCTGGATACCACCACAGCGGTGGACGGTACCCGGGATGATTCGGCCAAGAGACAATCGGATGTGAAATCGCGTTTCGAAGGTGATTCCGGTTAGAAACAAATCTTGTATTTGCCGACATGAGCCTTACCACCTCCCCAAAAGGTTTTTTGAAGTGTTAGGTGTATGGTGACATATGTCACAAGAAAACCGAACCAATCGACGAACATACATCAAGTACACCGGCGCAGCAGCGATTGCAACACTGGCTGGATGTAGTGGTGGCGGTAATGGGGATACCGGGGAAGCGGAGCCAAATCACGAAGTCCCTCATCCGGACGACGGTACTGTACCAGATGTTGAGGCGACTGCAGTTGCTTTCGAAGGGGAGGAGCGAGACCCGGACCTCGTTCAACAAAAAGACGCCGACGCGGTCAATTATCAGCATACGCCAGAAGGCGACCAGTATTGTGGAAATTGCGAAGAATATGTGCCTGATGAAGACGGAGATGGCTATGGGGCCTGTCTCAAGGTCGCAGGGAAAATACACCCCTGTGATTGGTGTGCACTGTACGTAGGACCCTACGAAGGTGACGATGTAGCGTCCTGCTCAATGTAAGGCACGCATCAAGAGCACTTTTTCAGGGTATCTGGTGGGGACGTTCAGGAGTGCTCAGTCTCGCTGGTTTTTTTGGTCGAAAACCCTGAGTAACGGTTTCGGTTCTAAGAAATATTCGGCACCAGTATCGATATCTGCACAAACTCGGATGAATATCCCCTGGTAGTATGCATGCCGTTACTCATCGTCGGCTCCCTCCTGAGGGGGTGCGGTCATGATGCTCTCACTTGAAGACGCCCGGCTGGGTTTTTCTTGTCTTCCCTCGGCCCCCATGAGACGACCGCTCCCGTTTCGATCGGCAAATTTCATTCGGAGGGCAGTCGTGGCAATCTGAGTGCCACACCTGGCGATGTTGCTTACGTATCTATGGATTGTCCACTGCATGGTTTTCCCGTCCCGTCCGCCAGTTCCGAGCCAAACTCCGACACCCGGTCTTGGACAGTCGAACTCTCCGCAAGGACTGCCCGAGCCGTTTCGATCGAGGACTGGCTTACGGCGGCTTCGACACTGTCACCAATGGCCAACCCTGCGTCCTCAAGGAGCGGGTGCAATCGGTCTCGGTCATCGAGCTTCGGATCGAGCCCTGACAGTATGGTTGCCAGCTCGTGGAGCTGATTCCCCGCCCGTTGGAGAAGGCCGGCGATACGGACATAGTGGTATAATCGGTGCGGGATGAGCTGAGCGCGTCCATGGTTTCGGGATCCTCAAGGCACGCGTAAAGAGCCGGTCGAGCTGTCGGACCCGTCGGTCGATCTCCTCGTTGGGATCGACGATCGGTTCGATGACTCCCGAGCCGGTTTTGAGAAGCCCGAGGGTCCGTTCGTGGATCGAATCGACGCCATACTGGAGGTGAAGCATCGATTGTCGAACCGAGATCTCGCCGGTATCCAGCCGTTCCGCGATCACGAGCTGATCCGTCGACTCGTCGACGATACCGACGCCGGCGAGTTCGCCGACGGCCTCGAGAACGGCTCGGTAGTGGGCGGCAGAAAACGACTCCGTCACGGTTACCGCAACTCGTTTGTAGCCAGTTCCAACGGCGGCCTGCACGAGGTCGGCCACGGTCTCGGGATCTTCGTCTCCCAGTTCGATGGTCCCGGAGACGCGTTCTTGGGGCTTGGACACCCGGAGTACGAGCGAGCCGTCGAAGTGCGGGTACAAGCGGACTTCGGTGCCCGCCGAAACGTTATGCTCCTTTGCCCACGGGGCGGGGGGTGACACGGTGACGGTTCCGCCACCGACCTCTTGGATGCGTCGCCGTTCCATGCTTACTGTGTGCGTTCTTCCGTCGATCCCATCTCCTCACCCCACGGGGGGCCTGCCTGGGGTGGGGCCGGGCGGAGCAATTCGAACCGAGACCCACCTCGTGTGCGTTCATTCGATCGATCCTCCCCAGACCATCGCTCCTCACACATTTTCAGTACACCAGTTCCGGGTCTCCCTCGAGGACGTACAGCGTTCGTCCTGCGACGTTGACTGCGTGGTCACCGATTCGTTCCAGGTCCCGAATCGTCAAGAGCACACTTTCGACGTCCTCGATAAGCGTCTCGAGATTTCCGGTCGCGGCGATCGGGTCCCGTTCGATGAGGTTCCGAACGAGTTGCGAACTCGCCTGCTCACATTTGGCATCAAGGTCGTCGTCACGGGACGTGACGACCCGACAGGCCTCCGCGACGCGGTCGTCGTAGGCCACAAGCGCGTCTTCAAGCATATCGATAGCTTCTCGACCGATCTCGGGAATCCCCACCGCCGGGAGAATGGCCGTCCGAGAGAGCGTGTATTGGGCCAGGTTCGCCGCCAGGTCCCCGACCCGTTCGAGGTCGGTGATGATCTTAAAGGAGGCCGCGACGAGTCGCAGATCGCTCGCAACGGGCTGTTCCAGTGCGAACAGGTCGATACATCTGGATTCGAGTTCGAGATACCGCTGATTGACCTGGTCGTCAGTTTGAAGCACCCGACGCGCCGTTTCCTCATCGTCAGCTTCAAAGGCCGCAAGCGCCGTTTTCAGTCGTTTCACGACAAGTTCACCCATGTCCAGAACTGCCGCCCGGAGGTCGGCCAATGCCGTCTGGAAGGTTTCACGTGCCATCGAGATCACCCGAACTTCCCGGTAATGTAGTCCTCGACACGATCGTGTGCCGGATTTTCGAACACGGTCTCCGTGTCGTCGTACTCGACGAGTTTTCCCCCAGTCAGGAAGACCGCCGTTCGATCCGAAATCCGTGCGGCCTGTTGCATGTTGTGGGTAACGGTGACAACCGTGTACTCCTCGGCGAGTTCCGCGATGAGATCCTCGATTTTCGCGGTCGCAATCGGGTCGAGTGCCGATGCTGGCTCGTCCATCAGGAGGACCTCAGGATCGACGGCGATCGCTCTGGCGATACACAGGCGTTGTTGTTGCCCACCCGAGAGGGCTAACGCGCTCTTCTCCAGTTGATCATTGACTTCGTCCCAGAGTGCCGCCCGTTTGAGTGCCTGTTCCACCCGCTCGTCGAGATCGTCCGTACTGCCCTGGATTCGTAGCCCGTAGGCGACGTTGTCGTAGATGCTCTTCGGGAAGGGGTTCGGGTGCTGGAACACCATCCCGATACGTCGCCGGAGTGCTACCGGATCGATATCGTCCTCGTACACATTCGTTCCGTCTAGCAGCAGGTCACCGTCTACACTCGCCGCATCAACGAGGTCGTTCATCCGATTGATGCTCCGGAGAAACGTGGATTTCCCACAGCCAGATGGGCCGATAATCGCCGTGACCTGTCGGTCCGGAATTTTCATTGTCACGTTCTGGAGGGCCTGTTCGTCGCCGTAGTGAACACTCAGGTTGCGGGCTTCGATGACCGGTCTTCCGGTCGGCTGGGAGCGGTCTGTCGCTTGCTCCTCGGTGGTTCGAACTGTCGTTTCTATCGTCGGCGAATCGTTTTGTGTCATACTCATATCACTTCAATCATATATCCTGTTCGTACCGGTTCCGGACGGCGACGGCCGTCGCGTTCATCACCAACATCAGCACCAACAACACCACGGCGGTCGCCGGAACAATCCCGTGTCTGAACGACGGATCGACGTTACTTCTGGCCGCGAAAATCTGGAGCGGGAGCGCGGTCGCCGACGAGAAGAGACCTTCCGGCGGCGTGTAGGTCGTCGTGGCCACGGCAATAATCACGAGCGGGGCTGTCTCACCGATCGCTCGGGCCAGTGCGAGAATCGTCCCCGTGAGAATGCCCGGAATCGCCTCGGGAAAGACGACGTTTCGGAGGGTCTGCCAGCGGCTGGCGCCCATGCCGTAGGAAGCCTCCCTGAGGGAATCGGGAACGGAGCGGATCGCCTCCTGTGCGGAGACAACCACGATCGGAAGGATGAGGAGTCCAAGTGTCCCGGAGGCGGAGACGACGATTCCGGTTCCGAATCCGAACGTGTTCCGGAACAGAGCCAGCCCCAAAAGGCCGTAGACGACCGAGGGGACGCCAGCAAGGTTTGCGATGTTGACTTCGAGGAGCGTGGCCAGCCGACCGCCCCAGCCCGATTTCGGGGCGTACTCCTCGAGGTAGACGGCCGCACTGATGCCGACGGGGAAGGCGAGAAGCGCCATGAACCCGACGACGACGATCGAGCCGACGATCTGGGGATAGACGCCGGCGTTACTCGCGTGCAACCCGTCCCAGGAGTTCAGGAGGAGTGCGGGAGTTAGGAAACTTTCGAGGCCCTGTATCCCGAGCTGTCGTTCGAGGGTCGCGCCCACGAGCACGCCCCCGACCAGGACGAACGGGCCGAGCACGCCGATTCGACCCGCTGGCCCCGTGAGAACCGTCAAGCCGAGGACGTAGCCCACCGG
>JAGXLJ010000068.1 GCA_018334775.1 Halodesulfurarchaeum sp. | reverse complement strand
CTCAAGGACGAGTACTACTCCGTCCGCGGTTGGGAGGACGGTGTCGTGCCGGAGGAGAAACTCGACGAACTTGGTATCGAAGTGGGCCCGGGCACCGGTGTGAGCGGTGCGGCCTCCGCTGACGACTGACCGGCCTGTCCGATCCGCGGTCGACACCGTGGCAGGTTTCGACAAAGACAGGGTCCTTAAGAGAGCGGACTCATTGATGGGTAACATGCCCACCGTTGCTGACATCCGTTCACACGACGACGCTGATCGACCGTTGACCTTTCTGACTGCCTACGATGCCCCAACCGCTGCTGCTGTCGACGATGCGGGCGTCGACATGATTCTCGTTGGTGATAGTGTTGGAAACACGATGCTCGGCTACGATTCTACGCTTCCGGTGACCGTCGAGGAGATTCTCAGTCATACGGGTGCTGTAACCCGGGCCACGGAAGACGCCCTGGTCATTGCCGACATGCCCTTCATGAGTTATGGTGCGGATCCGAACGATGCGATCGAAACGGCTGGGCGGATGCTCAAGGAAGCGGGGGCCCAGGCGGTCAAACACGAGAGTGGTCCCAATACGATCGAGTTGACCAAACGGCTGGTGCAAAACGGTATCCCGGTAATGGCCCACCTCGGGCTGAGCCCACAGAAAGTCAACGAGACCGGCGATCTCACTCGGCGAGCGACTGAATCGGACGAAGCCGATGAGATTCTGGAACTGGCGAAAGCACACGAAGCCGCTGGCGCCTTTGCGCTTCTGCTCGAACACATTCCCGCGAACGTGGCCAAACACGTCACCGATGCCATTGATATCCCGACTATCGGTATTGGCGCCGGCCCAAAGGTGAGCGGTCAAGGCCTGATCATCACCGACGTCCTCGGGGTCGGCGACTGGGTCCCGCCGTTCGCCAAACAATACGCCGATGTGCAATCCGAGATGGAAGCAGGAATCGAGGCCTACATGGAAGACGTCAAATCTGGAAGTTTCCCGGCCGAGGACCACTACGTCCAGGCAGAAATCGACGGTTGGGAATAACTGTCCGGTCCGTCCCGCTCTCGCTGACCTCCTTTTAGTCGCCGACCTCCCATTCTTGGAGCCCCTTCTCGGCCGCCGACCCCCATCTTGCACCCCTTCTCAGCCGCCGACCACTACTCCCGCTCCGCTTCTCAACCGCCTGCACGAACCGCTTTCTTCGCGAATGACGGAACCAGCTCCTCGAGTACGGCTTCTTCGCCCTCGAAGACGAGTGTGACTTCGGTGAGTTCGAGCGACGGCCCGATTTCGACGGTCTCGGCGGAGAGGTCAGCCCGCCACCCCTCACCCTCGGCGTAGTCCTCGCCGACGGTTTCGGCGCCGACTGACTCCAGGTACTTCACCGCGAGTCGAATCGAGATGCCCCTGAACGACCGCTCGATACGCATCTATCCACCTGCGACGGGCGGGAACAACGAAAGGCGGTCCCCAACCGCAAACGTCTCGTCAAGGCCATCGAGATGCAGGACCTCCTTTCCGTTTTTGAGGACGTTGAGCTGAGGCTGTATTTCGCCCTCTTCATCGAGCAACTGTCCGTTCAAATCTTCGAACTCGTCTTCGAGTGCCACAAGCACCTCACCGACACTAACCGAGTCGGGGTACTCACGGGTGATCGTTTTCTGGCCGACTGCCTCCCGGAAGGTGGCGAACAGTCGGAGTTCGAGTTCGATGGCTCCGTCTCCCTCAGTCGTCATCGGATTGGAACCGGATTCCGTCCTCGACGAGCCTGGCATTTCGCTCGCGGTCGACTGTCTCCCCGACCGACTCGTGATCGTAGATCTGGGCGATCAGGTCCGCATAGAGGTTCCGCCACCCGATGGCGTAGATAGGAGACTGCCCCCAAGCCCGGAGCTCGGCGACGAAGTCGTCGTACTGCTCGTGGCGGTCTTCGAGCCGATCGATGGCGTCCACGATCCCACTCGCGGCCTCCTGGTCGGAGGCTGCCTCCTCGAGCAGACGATTGAGTCGGTCTTCCCAGGCAGCAACCGCTGTTTGCATGTCTGTGGCTGCGTCGTCGTCCTCGTCCGGAAGTGACTCGAGGATCTGTCGCGGGACTCCGAGTGAGAGTTCGTCCATGGGGCCAATCCTCGCCGCAGGCACAAAAACGCCCCGTCGGGGGCGAAGTACGCACCGTTCCCTGTCGATTTCGGGCTGATTTGGGCGCCGCTGCAAGGGGGTCACAACCGGCAAAACGCCGCGATGGACTGGCTACTTGACCTTCGAGGGTCGCAGCGGATAGGTATACAGACCCATTTTCACCCGCTCCCACAGGCTCTCTGCTTCTTCATCATCATGGACGTCACGGTCCTCACGTTCCTTTCCGGACGGCCCACGGCTCAGCAACTTTTCGGTCATCTCTCGGGTGCCGAAATCGAACTCGACGTACCGAACCGGGTAGTGCCAGGGTTTAACCCGGAGAACGAGCCAGAGGCTCGCCAGGAGTACCACCCAACCGACCGCGGCAAAGCCCAGGTATCCGAGATTGATCGCCATATTCCATCCAAGGATGGCGACAACCGAAAAGGTATCGTCATCGATCCGCGGCAGAATCGGTCACATGGCGCACATCAATCGCCTCGCCGCGAGTGCTTTCGATCATTGCAGCCCCGTGCATCGATGCCCGGCCGATCCCGAAGGCCTCGGGCCCCTCGAAGACCACTTCGTCGCCGACTCGGATCGATTCGTCCGCATCCACGATCCCGGGGGCCAGCACGCTGCCGTGGGGCCGGAACGCGTCGATTTCGACACGGCTCGTTCGAACAGTGCTCTCGACCCACTGCCTTGCACCCGCCAGTGTGAGGGCGAGCGTTCCGTATTGGGGGACGAGAGCAGCGAGTTGTTCACCGTCCGGTGCGAGTGCCTGGAGCCTGGGATACCGCCCCTGTAACTCGAACTCTGGGAGGATTGCATCGCCCGCTCCCGGACCGAATTGATAATCCGCAATTGCTCGCAGGCTCGCCCGTTCCTTCGCTTCGACCTGGATCGTCCGCTCGCCCTCGAGGGCCTCGCCGAGCGCTGCGAGTGAGTTCCCTGCAGTCGGATGGTTCTCGACTGTGAACGTCACCGGCAGATCTCGTTCCGCCAGCGCTTGCTCGACGATTTCCTGTTCGCCACCTGGCGAGACGTGGGCAATGACGCGGTCATACTCCGTTGCGTCGAGCAGGTTACCCAATCGGTCGGCGATGACCGAGATCTCGGTCTCGCTCCAGTCATGTGTCACGGCCGCGTCGTAATGCTGGGCGGGATAGGTCAACTCGAGTTCCTGGGGAACGACCCCGAGCGGGGCGGTGAGGGACACCTTGTGCGCCCGATAGCGGGCGGCTTCCTGGAACTGTCGATGGCTCTGGGAGTCGCTGTAGGGTTTCCCGGCCGAACAGGGGACGAGCAACAACGGGACGTCCTCGAACCGGTTCGCGTACCGCGTTTCGACCCGGTCGGCAAACCGAGTGACGGCCGGGCGGAACAGGGAATCATCGGTCGTCGCTGCCAGTTCCGACCGGCGGAAGAGTGGTGCCCGCTCTTTCAGGAACGCACCCTCCTGATCGAAGCGTCGCAGCGCCGCCGTCATCCACGGATGATGCCTGGCCTGCCCCTCCAGGTAATCGCGGAGGCGGCCGGACCGAATCCGTTCACGGACCCGGGCCAGTTCGGCGGAAAGTGCGGCCACGTTATGCTCGATACAGTCCTCGGTGGTGAACTCCGAACGTGGGCCCTGGCAGGCCGGGCAGGTACAGGACAACTCCGACCGGTCCTCCAGAAACGATTCCTCGGTTGGTTCGAGATATCGGCCCCGGGTGCCCGCCACGACGGCCCGATCTGTATCGACGATGTCCACGCCCGCATATGCCAACAGGCCGACGTTCGCCGGTGTCGCGACCCCCGAAAACAGGAGCGCGGTATCGTCCGGAATCGACCGTCTGATCTCGATGATGGTCTCGACGAACGCACGTGCATGTCCGATCAGTGGTCCGGGTGTCGAAAGGATGTAGGCGTCAGTGCCACGGTCCTCGACCGACTCCTGGGAGATAACGGCTGCACTTGGGCCATCGATATCGGGGGCCGAGACATCGAGTTCGTCCTGAACCGATCCGGGCGTTCCAGGCGGGAAGGCTCGATGCGGGAGCAACGTGAGTTCCGAATCGCTTCCGGACGGAACCTCGCGTTCATCTGCCCAGAGGCTGCCGGCGTCCTGGAGGGCGTCCCCAATGAGTCCGGGCGTGTGGCGTGGTTCGGCGAGGCCGAGTTCGCCGACCCTCGCGGCCCCGTCTCTGTCGAGGACCTCGAAATACTCGGTCATGGCCCGTACTGCGGGTGCGTCGGGGAATTATCTTCCCATCGCGGGTTATGGGTTCCGACCCAGCCGTTCGATAGTCACCGACTCGGGGAGTTTCGCCAACGCACGGTCGGGCCATTGGCGCTGGGCGACCGTGACCGACGTCTCGGGATTTGCCTCGACGAGCCGAGTGACACCCTCCGCAGCGGCCACGTAGCCAGGTGTATCCATTTGTTCAGGGACTTCAGCCGTCAGAGGATAGGTTGTTGTGAGTCCTGGCGGGATCGGGCCAAATGGCGGTTTGAGTCGCCAGGTGGTCGCAAACCGATCATCGGCCCGTCCCTCGGTTAGCAAGAGCGAACCCTCGACGGTCAGCCGGTCGAGTCGGTCGTGATGGCGCAGGACTTCCGGTCGGTGCGCGCTGTCCGCCGAGAGGTAGAAGAACGTGCTTTTGCTCGAACGATCGTGGGTTTCCAGGTGCTCGACGTGTTCGAGGAGGGTCCGATAACCATCGAGCAAACTCGGATGGGCGTGAGCCCGCGCCTCGACGAGTTCGAGCAGGGACCCGTCCCGGATCGCCGATCTGATCCGACGGATCTCGGCCATGGAGACGTGAAGGTTGTGCTCGGCCAGCAAACGTGTTCGTGTCTCCTCATCGACATCGCGCAACTCACTCGGTTCGTGATTCGTGCAGACGGGACAGGAACACGGGAATTCCTGCAGGTCTTCGAGGTGCTTTGTCCCCCGGACAGTGAGGTAGCGTCCCTCGCGGGCAAACAGCGCGTAGGCAGCCGAATCGAAGAGGTCACACCCCATTGCAGCGGCCAACGCGAAGGTCATCGGGTGACCAGCCCCAAAGAGGTGGACGGGGGCGGCTGTTCCAAGGCCCCGTTTTGCAGCCATGACCTGTTCGACGACATCGGCGTATCGGTAGTTGTTCAACAAGGGAACGACTGCTCCGATCGGGAACACGTCGAGTTTCGTTTCCGCGGCGGTTGCCCCGGCCTGCTCCCGGAGATCTGGAAGTGTGCCGCCCTGGACGGGCGCGGTTACCAGCATGTCTTCGGTCTCGACCGATGCAGCGATTTCGAGGCGCCGCTCGGTTTCGGCTAAATCGGTTGTGACGGTTTCTCGGTCGGCGTCCGGATGGGTTGGGATATCGACTGGCGTCCCGATGTCCGACCCGATCGCCGTTTGAAAGGACAGGATCTCCTCCGTCGAGACCGAGATGTCGCCGTACTCCGCAAGTTGGAACGAGCCCGAATCGGTCATGATCGGGCCGTCAAAGCCGATGACTTCGTGCAACCCCTCGGATTTTGCCTGTGCTCGAAGCTCCTCGTCCTGATAAATGATGTAGGCGTTCGTGATCAGCATCTCCACCCCGAACGCTTCGAAACGATCCGGGTCGATCGTACGGTAGTGGGGATTGACGACTGGGAGCAAGGCCGGGGTGCGAACGGTCCGGTCGGCGCGAGGGACTTGGAGGTCGCCGATCCGGCCGGACGCGTCCTGTGATCGGATCTCGAAACTGTCCGCCATTGGACCAGAATTACCCGCGGGGAGGCATACTCGTTGTGTTTGCCGTCACTGACAGAAACTCACGGCCCGTTCGGGGGCGAGACTGATATCTGATCCATGTCCCCGACGACGTATCGGAGGAGTCCAAGGGCGGTCCGGCCGTCCTTGAGATCGCCCTGAAACAGCGTTTCCAGAATGTCTCCAAGCGAGCTCGTGACCACCCGGATGCTTTCGTCCTCGTCCAGGTTTTGTGTGCCCGTCGGGCGGCAGTCGGTCGCGACGAAATAGTGAAAGACCGCGTCCGAGATACCGGTCGCCGGCTCGAACGTGTCGAGGCGGTACACGTCCGATGTTTCGTATCCGGTTTCCTCAGTGAGTTCGCGCTGTGCGGCCTGATGAAACCCCTCGCCCGGCTCGATTCCGCCGGCTGGGAACCCCCGTGTCACCTGTTTCACCGCTTGGCGCCACTCTTCGATGAGGACGAGATCACCGTGCGGGGTGAACGGAAGAATGACGACGCTAGGCCCATCATGGAGGTAATCGAAGTCCGTGGTGGTGCCATCGGGGAGGGTCACCTCTTCGTGAACGATCGAAAACCCTGGGCAGGAATAGGCGTTCTCGCGGTCCTCGGTGACCCACTGGAGGGGTTCCTCGTGCTCGCCTCCGGCCGAATCGGGGTCGGTCTCCTCGCTCGTGTCACGGGGTGAATCCCCGTCCTCTGGCTCGGGGTTGGTCATGCTCCAGAGGACTTGGCAGGGCGGCAAAAACGTCCCGGTGGCGATCTCGATACGTCCGAGTTAACCGGCTACGAAACTCTCC
>JAGXLJ010000067.1 GCA_018334775.1 Halodesulfurarchaeum sp. | reverse complement strand
GCGGATTGCGTGCTCAGTCCAGGGCCAGTGCGGATTTGAGCCCTGGAAACCGAGCGGAGCGAGGTTTCCTCTGGTTCAAATCCGCACGCCTACGGCAGACCACCGACTAAACGCGAAGCGACACAGCGAGCTGGTCGCTTCGTGGTTTGAGTCACACAGAAGTGGGCCAGTGCGGATTTGAACCGCAAGCCTCCACCTTATCAGAGTGGCGCTCTACCTAATTGAGCTACTGGCCCTGACAACTGCGGATTGCCCGCTGGCAAGTAAAAGGGTTTCCTTTCGCCGCCCGGCGGCGTGGCGACCGCTTCGAGACCGCAGGGCTACTCCTCGTCATTGCCCGACGAAACGTCGTACTCGTCCGGCCCGAGATCGACGGTAGCTCCCCCGCTTGACCTTCCCGTTCCTGAATCCGGTCCCGGAGCCCCGGGTCCACCTGGACCTGTCGCTCCCTCGTTTGGGCCGTTCGAACCCGGGAATCCGGCAGTGTAGACGTTTCCCGTCGCAAAACCGCCCGTTTTCTTTTCGAGGACCGGAGTGATGACGTAACGCTTGAGGAGGATCCGAATCGGGATTCGGGTGAGTGGAAGGGCCAGGAGGAACCCGACGGCGTCGGTGACCAGTCCCGGTGTCAACAGAAAGGCCCCTGCCGCAATGAGCAGGCCCCCGTCCACGACCTGATTGGTGGGGAGATCGCCTTGTGCAAGTGATTGTTGGATCCGACGGAGCGTGTGACGCCCCTCCGCCCTGACGAAGAGCATCCCGAGCAGGGCCGTTAGAACGACCAGCGCAACTGTCGGGACCCAGCCGATTGCGCCGGCGACGACCACCAGGAGGGCGATATCAGCGAGGGGAATGAGCAGGAGGGCGATTAGCAGCCAACGCAGCATGGCTGTTCGTAGCGTGCTTTCGTGTATAACTGTTCGGCCATGGGATTCAGCAATTGATGCCGGACTATTGGCCGTTGACTTCCCCTCGCAGATCGGCCATTGTGGCGATGCGTTCGGCGTGCGCGTCGTGCTGGTGGATCGATTCCTCGTTTTCCTGCTTCATCGTGATGATGGCATTGTCGTCGACGGCATCACAGGTATCGACGACTTGCTCGGCCATCGACCGCACACAGTCCTCGACAAAGCGAGCGTTGACGTGGGCCTGATAGGTCATGTGGTCCTCGTCCGGTCGCTTGGCCATGTTGTAGATGCGAGCGCTCATCGCGTCGCGAGCGATCTCGACTAGATCCCGGAAGTCGACTTCCGGATCCCCGGGGGCCGTGACCGTCAGTGTGGCGTGCCCCCGTTGTGAGTGACCAGCTTGTGGAACTTCTGCGAGGAACTCGTTGACGGAATCCGGCTCGACCGAAAGGTCCTCTAACTTCTCTCGTGCGCGCTCTTCCATCATGCCCTGGGAACACGGACAGACCGTCATCCCGTCAACTCGGGCCCCGATCTCCTCCCGGGTTTCTTTACCCTCATTGGCCGTTGCACTTGCGATGAAGTCGACGCGACCCTGGGCCGACCGTTCCGTGGCCGGCGTCTCGTCTCGGATCATGTACTCGGCCTCCATTTTCACCATGGCCTTCGTGGTGTACTCGTGTTTCTTGAGGAGCCGTTCGGCGACTTCCCCGCACATCTCCTCGACCCTGTAGACCGGTTCGCTGACCGCGTCCTCCAGGGTCTCGTCGATGACCTCCATGTTTCTGGACATGTCCAGACCTTTCCGTTTGCGCGGGAGGTCGACGTAGACCTCGAACTCGGCCATCAACACGAGCGGTCGACCAGTCGGGCGGCCGATCTTGACGAGTTTTTCAACACCGGTGACTCCGACGCGTTCGAGTCCCACGGTTACGTCCGGCTCAGTCGCTTGCGGGTCCGGGAGCTCGTGACTCATACAACACTGATTGGAGAGTCCCCAGGTTTACCCTTTCCATTGCGGTTGAGGCGGCCCCAATCACTCCAGTTTCCCGAGCGCCTCGAAGAACGCAGTCCCTGGGCCGGCAACTTTGGCCGGTTCGGCAGCGGTAACCGTAACTTCAGTCGGCGGCGTGATCGTCCGGTGTTCTGACCCATCACTGGACACGACTGCGGCGGCGGCCCCCGAGATGGCGATTTCGATGTCCGCGTCCTCCGACACAATGAGTGGTGGCATCGCCTTTCTGCCGGCCATTATGTTGATGACGAAGCCATCGATCTGTGGATGGACCAATGGCCCTTCTTCGCTCAAATTGTATGCGGTACTCCCGGTGGGGGTCGCCACCAGGACCCCGTCCGCGCGGGTCGAGTCATACACTGATCCGTCGACACGGATCTCGAGGTTCAGGCCGTCCGCGTGGCCCCGTCGATGTCCCTGGACGAGGACTTCGTTGAGGGCCGGCGAAAGTCCCCAATCAGAGCCGGAGAGTCGAACACGAGGGACTTCCCGATGGCTAATGGTTCCGGTCTCACGATACTGGACTGCCTCCCCTTCGATCGTTTCGATTGCGTGTTCGGGCGTGACTGTGTTGAGAAACCCGACCTCGCCGAGGTTAACGCCAATAATCGGCGTGGAGCCGGCCCCCTTCGCGGCGAAAAGGAAGGTTCCGTCACCACCGATCGAGACCACGAGGTCACACTCGTCCATCGATTGGACGTCACATTCGGCCACATCGATATCCGACGCGGTACGGGGGTCACCATGGACGTCCGTCTGCGGTCCGGCGAGTCGTTCGGCGACCGACGCCGCCAACTCGATCGCCCGATTGTTGTCCCGTTGGGCGACGATTCCGACGATCATACGAAGAGTCCGGGCCGCCACTACAAAAATCACCGCACACGGGAAAGGTACTTGGGCCATACAGACGCAGAGCAAGACAGAGACATCTCGCCATGGCCGAAGACGACGTCGATGAGGAGGATTGGTTCGAGCAGGCCGTCTCGGAGGAGCCCACAGAACAGGATGAATCAGCGGCCGAGTCGCCCACAGAACAGGACGATTCAGTGGCCGAGACGCCCACAGAACAGGACGAATCAGCGGCCGAGACGCCCACAGAACAGGACGATTCAGTGGCCGAGACGCCCACAGAACAGGACGAAACAGCGCTCGATGAGCCCGCAGAACAGGACGACACAGCGGCCGAGCCGGAATCGGACTGGGCGGAGGCGATGGCTGATCTCGAATCCGAGGCTGGGACCCCTGAACCGGAATCGGAGTCGTTCGAAACGAGTGGTGAGGAGGCCCTCGACATCGACGTCGAGGGTGGGGAATCCTTCGGATTCGACGTTGGAGAGGAGGAGACCACGGAATTCGAGGAAGGGGACTACCAGACAGTGACCCCGCGTGTCACGGTTGGGATCGAAGGGTTGGATGAGATGATCCAAGAGGGGGTCCCGGAGCGGTCTTTACTCTCGGTGATCGGGGGTGCCGGGACCGGGAAAACGACCTTTGCGCTTCAGTTTCTGCAGGAGGCACTCGCGTCCGACGGTAAAGGGGTCTTCATTACGCTGGAGGAAAGTCGCGACCGGATTTACAAGAGCGCCCAACAGAAGGGCTGGGACTTCGAGGGTGCGGCAGCGGAGGGCTCACTCGCCGTCCTCGACCTCGATCCGGTTGATATGGCCAACAGTCTGACGAGCATTCGAAGCGAACTGCCCCGACTGGTCGAGAACTACGGGGCCGACCGCCTCGTTCTGGATTCGGTGTCGCTGTTGGAGATGATGTATGACGACCAGGCGACCCGGCGCACGGAGATTTACGATTTCGCAAGGGCGCTCAAAGCGGGCGGCGTGACGACACTTGTCACGAGCGAGGCCGCTGAAAACACGCCGTATGCCTCCCGGTTCGGCATTATCGAGTACCTCACGGATGCCGTGTTCGTTCTCCAATATGTGCGACCGGAAGATTTCCAGGAAACCCGGATGGCCGTCGAAATCCAAAAGATCCGGGACGCGAACCACTCTCGAGAGACCAAACCGTACGAGATTACGAACGAGGGGATCTCGGTCTACCGGGACGCCACGATCTTCTGAATTTGTTCACAGCGGCGTTCGTTCCACGACCTGCCCGTCGTAGGTCGGGTATTGTTCAACGATGGCGCCCTCTTCAAGATCCCCCTCCTCGACCATTTCTTCAAGCAACCACCAGGCGATTTCGACCCGCTCGTCGGTCACCTCGTAATATTCGTCGGGGACCCCAAGGTCCGTGAGACGGCTCGGTTCCACCTCGGTGACCCCATAGACTAGCGTCCCGTCATCAGTTTGCTCTTCGAAGGGCCGCTTGACGTTTGTCGCCGTTCGTTTGAGCCGGTTGCGGTGCTGGGCCGCGTCTTTGAACGTACTCGTACAGAAGTAGACGTTGGGGTGGGCGACCAGATCGGAGAGATCCGCTTCCTCTTTGCCATCGACGGCGCTCATGTGGTTCTCCCGTCTGTCGTAGCCGTGTTCGTCCATCCGCCGGTAGTTCCCCTGGCTCAATTCGAACTCGTTGACGTTGACGAAATCGGCGGCGCCCTCGTCGATGAATTCGAGGAATTCAGGTTCGGCCTCGATCCCCGGGATTTCGAAGGCCGGTGTCAGCCCTTCCTCGCGGGCTACAGACAAAATCTCCTCCCATTTGGTTCCATGAAGGTTGCCCCAGAGTCCGACTGGCGGGTGAAAGCGGATCTCGTCCAATCCGGCAGCCGCTAACTCCTGCATGGTGTCACGGTCGCCGGTGATCCCCGTGTAGAGGTGGATGTGGTGATCCGAGCCGAACTCCTCTTTGAGAAGTGAGATATAGTGGGTCGTCCGGTCCATCGATTCGAGGGGTTCACCCCCCGTAATCGAACTCCCCATTGCGTCCATTTTACGGGCCTCTTCGAGGACGTCCTCGTCAGTTTCGACCGGGCGTTCGTTCGCGAACACCTGATCGACGTTTTTCCGGTTTTTCCCGAGCGGGCAGTAAAAACAATCGCGCTGATCACAGTACCCGTGCACGAAGAGCACGAGTTTGCCGCCGATCGCACACTGTTCACAGCCCCGGGATAGCATGCGCCGTATTTCGGTACGATGCCCCAAAAGGGGCCCGGTAGCGTCTTCAGGCCGCCTGGAGGGGGTCAGCGGCCAGCTTCTGACTCCCGACCTACGGGCCGAAGATTCTTACCGGAACCCACCCGTATCTTCGCCCGATGTTGTTGGTCCTGTGTGTGGACCTCGATGACGACCTCGGTCGGAAGACCGGGATTCCGACACCGGTTGTCGGTCGCAACGAAATCGAGCACGCCGCCGTGTCACTGGCCGAAGCCGACCCCGAGGACAGTGACGTCAACGTGTTTTTCGAAGGTGTGCACCTCCACGACAGGTTCGCTGGGAAGGACGAGGCGGTCGAAGTCGCCGCCGTCACCGGCGAAGAGCGGGGTGACGTGGCCGCAAATCGTGCTGTCGGCCGGGAACTCGACCAGGTGTTGGCACAACTGCAGGCCGAGGAGGCGGTCCGTGTTATCGTGGTGACTGACGGAGCCCAGGATGAAAGCGTGATCCCGGTCATCCGGTCACGGGTGCAGATCGACTCCGTCCGCCGGGTCGTCGTCAGACAGGCACAGGACCTCGAATCGATGTACTACACGATCAAACAGGTGCTGGACGACCCGGAGACCCGGGGGACGATCCTCGTGCCATTGGGCGTTCTGCTGCTCATTTATCCACTCGCAATTCTGGCCGATATGGTGGGGCTGCCGGGGTCCGTCCTCGGGTTGGGGTCTGGTGCGCTGGGTCTGTATGCACTCGTCCGAGGGCTCGGATTGGAAAACGCGATCGACGACTGGGTGTCACGAGCCCGTCGGAGCCTCTACACAGGCCGCGTCACGCTCATCACGTATATCGTGGCCGCGGCGTTGCTCGTGGTGGGCGGGGTCGAAGGTGTGGAAACGCTGGATACCGTCCGCGTGGACGAAGCCATCGACGTCGGGACGATGCTGGCCGCCCTCTTTTATGGTGCGATCAGGTGGTTCGCCGCCGCCGCGTTCACCACCAGTTTGGGCCAGATCACCGACGAGTTCCTCGCTGGACGATTCCACTGGCGGTACCTCAATGCACCAGTCTACATTCTCGCGATCGGAGCCATTCTCCACACGATGAGCGCCTTCTTCCTCGGGACTGTGGATCTGGCCACGCTGGCGGCCGTGCTCACGGCGGGGACGCTCTTGAGTGTGTTGAGTACCCTTGCAATTGCTGTCGTCGAGTCACACCGGACTCCGAAAACAGGCACCCAGGCCTGATTAGCGATCCCGATCGACCACGAACTCCGCTAGATCTTCGAGATACCCGATCGCCTCCTCGTCACCTGCGCTCACCCGATCAAGGGCCGCGAGGGCCGCATCTGCCTCCATGTGCGCTCGTTCTGTAAGGGTCTCTGGATCTTCGCCTGTCACGCGGACGATCGAAGGCCGGTCCATCGTATCGTCGTGTCCTGTCGGTTTCCCGAGGTCCGCGGAGTCAGCGACCGCATCGAGGACATCGTCTCGAATCTGAAACGCGATCCCGACACGCTCGGCGTACTCCCCGAACGCGTCGATTGTTGCCGCGTCGGTGTCGGCGGCGATAGCCCCGAGTTCGGCCGCGGTGCGGAACAGCGCCCCCGTTTTTCGACGTGCCAGGTCCATGTACTCGGCTTCGGAACTCGGTTCTTCCCC
>JAGXLJ010000066.1 GCA_018334775.1 Halodesulfurarchaeum sp. | reverse complement strand
CAACTCGTTTGGCGATGGTGTTCGCGATCCTCTCCCTGTGGGTGTTCCGTCTGCCACCGGCCTACATCTTGCTGGACTGGTTTGGGATGGGCGAAACTGGCGTCTGGTTCGCCATTGCACTCTCGAACGTGCTTTCGATGATTGCAGCCTCACTGTATTTCTTCCGAGGTACCTGGACGGAACGTGTCGTCGAAGATGAACCAGGGGATGGTGCGGGACCTGATCCCGAAGCGGACGGCGATGAAGCAATCGAACCCGATTCAGGTGGACCACATGAAGGTGCTGAGTCCGGATCGGGGCAGAGGGCCGATTCGCAGCCTGAGGATGGGACTGGAGGCGGTGGGTCACCTGATTCATCTTCTATTGACGAAGGAGCACATCCTGGTGAGGGTCAAGAAACCGATTGACTGCTCACTGAAACGGTAGCTCCATCCGTTTTCCACACTCGAAGTGACGTGAAATGAGCCACGTTTTTGGCACTTGACACCAGAAACCTGGGGTATGACGACTTCCATGCGTTCATTTTTTCGGGCGGGGTGGGAGCAACTCGTCCGTGATCTCCGTGCTGACAGATGGCTCCGCTATATTTTGCTGCTCTCGATTGGGCTTTCGGCGTTCTGGTTTTGGCATCGGATTCCGAACTTCGCTACTCGGGACGAGATCAGCCGGATCCTCGACGCGCTTGTTCCGTATGCCCGTGTCATCGAGGATCCGAGCCTCGAGAGTCTCCGCTCAGGTATTTTGTGGGGTCGTGTCCCGTTTGGCGCGACAACGTACCTCTATGGCATCGTTTTCCTCCCACTCGTCTTCGGCGTGCTCCTACTGGGGGAGGCTGACGCTTTCACGGCCCTTGCCTATCCTGCCGGGGAATTTGGATTTTACGAACCCTGGCATACCACGCCTGAATGGGTGTGGACCTGGAGTCTCTCGCTGGTCCGACTTCTCAATGTTCTCTTTGCGGTTGGAAGCGTCTATCTCACGTACCGGATCGGTGTCGAACTGGCTAACCGGAAGACCGGCCGCCTGGCGAGTCTCGTCCTGACGCTCACCTTCGGATTCCTCACCATCGCTCACGAAGGGGGCGAGGATATGCCTGCTGCGTTTTTCCTGTTGCTTGCCGTCCTCCTCCTGATCCGATACGTCCATCTCGGTGATGGCCGGTTTTTCCTGGCCGCAAGTGCGGCGGGCGGACTCGCGATCGGGTTCAAATTGACCGCAGCGCCAGTCGTACTGGTGATAGGTCTTGCCTACCTCCTCAGAGCGGCAGATGGGCACCCCAAAACGGTGCTTGCCAATCCTCGTCCGAAACTGGTGGTTACAGGGGCTCTTGTTGGATTGGTAGTCATTCTTTTCAGTTTTCCATCGACTGCCATCGGGGGCTTCGACCTGGTGCTAGAACGGATCTTTGGTGGTTCAGTTGGACGGGCGACGCATACGACTGGTCCAGACGCGCCGATCCTCTGGTGGTTCCTCCGAGGGTACTTCAGTGCACTCGGCTTACCGTTGTTTTTCGCGTCGGTTGCCGGCGTTTTGGCGAGTTTGTGGCACTTGCGACGACGTCCGGTTGGCTCAACGGTCGCGGTGCTGGTTCTTGGCGCATTGGGTAGCTACATACTGCTCTTTTCGGCCTGGCACGATTTTCGGGTACATCATTTGCTTCCGACGTTTCCGCTCCTCGCAATTATCGTGGGGTGGTCACTTTCGAGGTTCCAAGATCGAGCCCCAGCGGTCGGACGTCTGGCGATAGCGTTGGTACTGGTCACTTCAGCGGTGTATGCTGGAGTTGGCGTCGCCGAATATGCCCATATGCCCCGGGACCAGGCAACAGAATGGCTGGAAACGAACGGTGATGAGGACGCTGTCGTCGAGGTATATCGCCGGCATATACAGGACACGGCGATACCGCATTCGATGAACGTTACACACGCATATGGTTCGCATGGCACCGACGAACGGCTGGACCCCTGCCCGACATATATCCAACTGGGGTATCGGGATCTTCTCTATCGTGCCGAGGGGACCTACTACCGGAACGGGCCGGTCAAAGCTAACTATCTTCGAAAACTCCTGGACGGGGAGTATGGGTACGAAATCGCCGCCGAATTCGGGCCCAGGCCACCGAATTTTGTCCCGGATCGACCGATGCCAGGAAACTATGCCGACCTTCTTCGACTCGGAGTCGTTCCACACACCGACCAGTACGCCGACGAACAGGAACTGGCCGAGAACCAGTACACCGTGATTCTGGAGCAGACAGGTGAGTGTGACCGATCGCGCTATCCGCCGTTTTAGTCGGGAGCGAGCGAAGAGAGGTCGAGTCGAGCGGCCGGAATCCATCCGATTGCAGCCGGGAGATAGATCCCGAAGATCCGATCGACGAACACGACTGGGACGATGACCGCACTCGGGACACCAAGTGCAACAAAGACAGCCGTCGCCGTTGCTTCGGTGACACCGACTCCACCCGGCGAAATCGGGAGGAGCGTCACGCTGTAGCCAGTTACCAGATACAGGGGAAGTAACACGAGCGGCTCGAACTGCACACCGAACGCCTGGAGCATGAGCCAGACCCGAACGGCCGGAGCGAACATGAGCACGACACTCCAACTGACCGCGTATCGGCCCCAGACCCGACGGTTCGCTGCGAGTTTTTTGAACGCCAGTGTCGAGGCTTCGGTGAAGTCTGTGAGCCCGCGGACCCAGGCCGCCAGTTTCGGACCGATTCGGGGCAAAGTGGCGAGGAGGTTCCCAAGCCAATCGACGACCGGATCGAGGATTCGAAGGTTCGATCCGGCGAAAAGGACCAGACTGCCTGCCAAAAGATAGAGGCCAGTGGAAACCACAAGGAGTGTCAGCCACCCGACCGAGAGCGCTCGGGAGGAAGCAATGGCGACGAGACCGGCTGTCGAAACCACACCGTAAAGCACTGCGTAGATGCCCGTGTGAACACCAGAGACGGCAGCGGCGTCTGCATACTTCATCCCGGTTTGACTCCGGATGACAAATGGCGCCGCCAGTCGACCGGAGAGTCGGGATGGGAGGAGTTGATTCACGAAATTAACGACGAGCGAAATGCTCGCCACAGAACGCAATCCGACTGATTTGATTGGATGAAGCACAGCCGTCCACGTGTCGAATTGGGCGAAGCCCCCAACGAGACTGACCACGAGGATCAGCGCAATCGTCCAGAAATCGAGGGTCAAGAGCCGGCTGACCGCATCGATGACGTCGATCTGTTGGAGGACCCATCCCAGCGCCAGGAGCGCGATGAGGTACTGTGCGATCGTGATCGCGACCTGGCGCGGAGATCTGCTGGTCACCTTTCACCCCGCTTTGAACCTTCGGCGCTTCCATCAACAGCTCTTACTCCGCCATCTTGGAGCGCATCTTGAGCCGTGATAAACGCGAAATCGGCATCGAGAATCCGTTGAACAGCACGTCGCATCCACTGGCCTGTATGCCAATATACCCGTCTCGGAACGCCCTTGATTGTTGGCAAATCGACGAACTCCCACGGGTGAACGTAGAGAACCGGTGTCACTCCTTGCCGGGCGAGCAGTTTCATCCCTAGGATGGTGTAGCCCGGACCGAAAAACCGGAGCCAGGTTCCTGTCAACGGCAACCGGATTCCGGGCATCACACTCACGGGAAGTTCGGCCACAGACGACGGGGCGTCTGCCTCGACCGCAGTGGCCGGAGCCGGTTTTTGGAGCGTATATTCGCCGCCGTACCAACCGGGTATCGCCCTGCTGGCGACGACACTGGAATCGTATTCGTAGCTCGCTGCCCCAAGCATATCGAAATGGTCGGCGCCGAAATCGAAGGCTGGAGCCCGAAACCCGGTAACCGTGGTGCCAGTGAGGGCTTCCAGTGTTTCTTTGGACCGTTCCAGTTCCTCCAACCGCGTAGATGGGTCCAGTTCGGTGAGCAATCGGTGAGTGTGGGTATGCGACCCGATTTCGTGGCCATCGGCGGCGAGGTTCTCGATCACCCCAGGATGTGTCTCGCCGACCGATGAAACCACAAAAAAGGTGGAGGAGACATCGTGTTCTGACAATTGTGCCCGGAGAAATTCCCCGCCATCAATGCCGATAGAGCCGTTTGGAGTGGAGCCAGTTGCCTGGCGATACGCTGGCGTGTGCGAAAACAGTTCGAAATCGACTGAAAGTACGGCTTCCGGGGGGTCAGTCATCCCGGTCCTCGAGGTCGGCTTTCAAAAGTGTGACCGCTTCATTGAGGCGGGAGACTTGTTCGTAGAGACTCGCGATCCGGTTGAGGAGGTAAATAACCAACACGAACAGCGTGAGATTGGCGATGACGAGGATGGCCCGGGCCTTCAATTCCAACCCCAGAAGTGTCGCGATGACCTGGAAGAAATCCGGAAAGAGGGAAACGAAAATCAGGCCAGCCCCGACCAACAGTGAGGTGATGAAAATCGCCATGTCTTCCCGGCCCCGTCGGACCATGCGATACCCGTTCGTCAGGAAGCCGATTCCAACGAGAAACGCGACGAGGTTGACGACAGTGTATTCGACCATGGTTAGCGAAAGAGCAGCACCCGAAGGGCAACGTCGGTCATTCGAAGAGGGTACAATACGAACGTTTCGAGGGTGAACTGTGAATCCCCGTCGCCTCGGGTCGGGATCTCCGTCGAGACCTCGACGATCTCGAAGTCCCGCTGGGCTGCTTCCAGGGTCTGTTCGACTGCCCAATGTTTGTCCGAGTGGTGTAAAATCGATTCGAGCGCCGAGACACGATACACTCGAAAGCCGCTGGTTACGTCCGTGATTTCCACACCGCCGAGCGTGTTGACCATTTCGGTGAAAAACCGAATCCCCAGTTTGCGCACGAACGAATATTCCCGATAACTGTCGTTCAGATAGCGACTCCCAATGACCATGTCCGCGTCAGTGGCCGCATCGAGAAGACGGGGGATCTGATCCGGGTCGTGTTGGCCGTCGGCGTCGACCTGGACGACGAAGTCAAAGTCCTGTTCGATTGCGTATCGATACCCCGTTCGTACTGCCCCGCCGACACCAGTGTTGAACGCGTGCTTGAGGACCGCTGCTCCGTGGTCTCGTGCTTTTCTGACTGTCTCATCTGTCGATCCGTCGTCGACGACCACGACACTATCGACGTACTGTTCGGTCCCGTCGATGACAGTCCCGATGGTCTCGGACTCGTTGTACGCGGGAATGACGGCGAGGCTCCGCACTATGTGGGAGACCGCGATGCCGTCACTTATTTGTTATGCTCCGACAACTCGGGTCTGGTTCTTCCAGGACGAAAGGAAATTGAGGCCACATCACAAGTGTCCGATAATGACACGGACATTTGTCGTCGGTCTCGACGGAGCGAGTTGGCGATTGCTCGAACCATGGATCGATGCTGGTGAGATGCCGAACCTCGAAGCGCTCAGAAACGAGGGGACCTGGGCTGGCACTCGGAGTTGCCTTCCGCCTGTCACCTTCCCGAACTGGAAATGTTATTCCGCCGGAAAGAATCCAGGGAAGTTCGGCGTGTTCTGGTTCGAGCGAGTGGACCTCGAAGCCGGTCAGATCGACGTGATGGAGGGGGGTGACTTCGAAACGGCCGAACTCTGGGATTACCTCAATGATGCCGGTCAGTCCACAGGGGTCCTCAACATGCCCACGATGTATCCACCCCGGAACCTTGATGGGCCAGTTGTTTGCGGCGGTCCTGATGCCGCCGAAGGCGAATATAGATCTATCGACAGCGGGTATACGTCCCCCGCCCACCTCGAAGCCGAGCTCGAGTCTCGCTTTGACTATCGGGTCCATCCTGATCCACTCCTATCGAGCAACGAGGAACGTGGCGCGGAGGTCGAGGCCATACTCGAAGTACTCGACACACATTTCGAGGCTGCCCTGTCGCTTTTCGAGGAACGGGACCTCGATTTCATGCATCTCACCTTGTTCTATCTCAACGTCCTGCATCACTTCTTCTGGGACGAAGAACCATCCAAGCGTGCCTGGCTGCTGGTAGACGAGTGGGTGGGGAAACTCGCGGCACTCGAGGACACAAACGTCGTTCTGATGTCCGATCACGGCAGCGCTCCGACGCAAACGGAATTCTACGTCAACGAGTGGCTGGTCGAAAACGGGTATCAAACTCGCACCCGGACGGTCGAAGACGTGTTACAATCCGTCGGTTTCGATCGAGAAACGGTTCTGAGCGTCGCCAAGCGAGCGGGGGTCGTCGATACACTCGCCGCGTTGGTGCCCGAACGGGTCCAGCAGTTGGTGCCCCAGGCAGACGGGGTGAAACGACAGCGAAAACTTGAAGCGATTGACCTGCCGCAGACCAAAGCGGTCGCGAGTGGACAGGGCCCAATCTACCTCAATTCGGATTTCGACACGGATCCGGTTCGGGAGCAGTTGATCGCTGACCTTGAGACTGTCGAAGACGAGCATGGCCCCCTGTTTACCGCTGTACACCAGGGCGAAGACCTCTACAGTGGGTCGTTCGTCGAGGATGGGCCCGAAATCGTCGTCAACCAACGCCCTGGGGTCCATGTCAACGACGGAATAGGGGGCGGGGAAATACAGAGCGGACCGGATCGTTGGGCGGCCGAGAACACACCGCATGGGATGTTCGTCGCCAACGGTCCTGATTTCG
>JAGXLJ010000065.1 GCA_018334775.1 Halodesulfurarchaeum sp. | reverse complement strand
TATTGTGGCTTTTAATTGCTTTACTCGCCCTTACCCGAATCGGCCCCTTGGTTTAAATAGGATTGCATGAGCATTTCGCCACATGGAGAGACCAAATCCGCAGCACGGAACGCAAACGGAAACGTTCATAGCTCGAATCATCGCGTTTCTGATCGATGGGCTCGTCCTCGGGGCAATCGCCATTGCCATCATTGGCATCTTTACCGCGATCAGCCCGAGACTCGCAAGTCTGGGAGGGGTTCTGTATGGCTTCGGTGCGATTCTTTACTTCATCTATTTGGAAGGGGCCTATGGCCAGACGATCGGAAAACGGGCGATGGGTATCGTGGTCGTGAAATCAGATGGGAGCCGGAATACCATGACGGCGTCCGCCATCCGGAACATCCTCAGAATCATCGATACGCTGCCGACATTATATATCATCGGTATCATCCTCATCCTCATCTCCGAGGACAACCAGCGGCTCGGTGACATGCTGGGCAACACCGTCGTGATGAAAACGAGTTCCTGAGTGTGTCAGTCGGCCGTTCGGCCGGCCCGAACGGTAATTCTAACCGAGGTCCTCGAACTTTCAGGCCGCCTTGTTGGTGGTTCCAGTGATTTCAAATCGGGTGCCACCACTGGAACTTTCCTCTACTGCGATCGACCAGTCGTGGACCTCACAGATCTCCGCGACGATGTTCAGTCCCAATCCAGTCCCGTCCGCGGCCGTGGTATACCCCGCTTCAAACACAGCTTCGCGGTCAGATTTGGGAATACCGGGCCCGTCGTCGGAAACGTAAAATCCGTCTCCCGATTCGAGTTCGCCGACAGTGACTGTCGGCTCCGGGTCACCGTGTTCACTCGCGTTGCGAAAGAGGTTCTCAAAGAGGTGTTGGACCCGGTCCGGATCGGCCGCGAAACGACAGTCCGATTCGATTGTGAGAACGCCTGCATTCGTTTCGACCATCGCCCAGGAATCCGTGGTGACAGATTCGAGTGACATGGATTCACGGCGCTCCGTGGAGTGGTTCGAGTGGGCAAACACCACGAGTTCGTCGATCAACGAATGAATCCGAGCCAGGGCGTCCTGTAAAGGAGCGACGCGGTCGGAATCATCACGTTCGTCTTCCAATAGCTCGGCATACCCCTGCGCAACGTTGAGCGGGTTTTTGAGGTCGTGGGAGGCCCGTGAAAGGATCGTCACCAGCCGATCGACGCGGTTTTCGAGGTGCTTCGCTCTGGACTTGACCTTGATGTATTGATACGCGTAGACGAAGTTGAGGGCTGCCCCCAGAGCCATTGCATTGAGGAGCAAATAGATCGACTCGTGGGGAACACTGTGTTCAAGTCTGAGCAACACACTCATGTATGCCGCCAAGACGACGAACAGCCCCATTCCAAAGAGCACGGCAAGTCCAAGGACGGCAATTTGCCAGGAGGAAAACTCGTGATCTCGAAGTTGAAAGCCATACCAGACCAGGCCAATTCCGACAGCCATCGGCAATACGAGTTCGAGGAATTGAATAATCGCAATCGGACTGCCATAGAGGAACAAGACGAGTTCGGATCCAAACATGAGTGCGACACCGGCCCCGAGGACCAGCCAATATCCGCCAGGACCGACCGCCTCTACCAGATCTTTCGCGATCGCTGTTACGGAATGGGGGGAGACCTCCTGATCAGCTGTGGAGGGCGACACAAATAACTCGTTATCCACTAATCACAATAAAAACATCGATTGAATTATCAATACAAAAAATCGGTACGGGGGAGCCAGGGTGGCGATTTGTCCCCTCAGAACAACACTGGTAGGGAGCCCCTTTGTAGACATGTCACTACACAGATTGTTCTCGGGAGAATGAAATGCCCGGGGAGGGGTTCGAACCCTCGACCTCCGCATGTCCCAGGTCCAAGGCTCGGTCGACCTGAGCTGCGAGTGTACCAGCCGCACCGAAACTCGAAACCCTATGAGTGCGGCGCTATAACCACTAAGCCACCCGGGCTCACCAGCGGGTAAGATGGTTTGCCTCTAAAACCTTTGTATCTCCGGTGGGGCGACCCGCCGACTTTATCACGGCGGACGGGAACATATCGGTATGGACGTACCGACGGCCGTCGAGGAGGTCCTCGGGGACGAGACGATTACCGAGGTCGTCTCGCTCAAAGGGGAGGACGCCTTGTACCTCACGCCAAGCCGGACGATCTATTATGGAGCGGAGGGGTTTCTGAGTGACGAATCAGTCGAGACCTACCCGCACGACGCCGAACGGATCGAGTTGACCGAAAAACGCCGAAAAGCGACGATAACGTTCGGTTACGGGACCGACGGGGAAGGATTGCTCAACATCCCAGAGTCGGCCATCGAAAACGCGTTATACCCGATTCTGACGGAGGTGTTCCGTTCAACCGGAGTTATCGAGACCGAGGAAACAGTCGAGGGAACCTACCGCTTCGGCGAACTTACCCTGGTCGTAACCAGCCGACGGCTGGTCAAACATGTGGGAACCCCCGTCTGGGACCAGGAGTACGTGACAGTTCCGTTTGATGACATCCAGGGAATAACCACGGAGGAAGGGAACGTTTCCTCACAACTCGTGGTGACCACTTCGGGTCGAACGGAACGAATCAAAACGCCGAACGAGGGGTTCAGAGCCGTCGACGAAACCGTTCGGGAGGCGGTGTATGCCTATTACGATGTTTCGGACCAGGCATCCTTCGAAGCAGTTGTCACGCCGGACGAAAGCGACGAAAGTGAGACAGATGTGGCGGAAACTGGTGGCAACGGGTCGAATTCGCCCGGCGATTCCAAGTCGACAGCCGAAGACGACGAAGTTGTCTTCGTCTCTGCCACCGGTATCGATCCGTCGTCACTCGAAACAGAACTGGACGCCCTCGAAACGGCGATCGACGAGCAGGCGGCCCTAATCGAGTCCCAACAGGAGGCCCTCTCAAAGCAGCGGGCGCGTCTGGAGTCCCTCCGAGACCATATCAAAGAGTGATCCTCGATTAGTCTCTGCCAGTGACTTTTCTGATACAGGACGAGCCGAACGGCCCGTGCTCACCCGAGTCGAGATTCATGAAAAACCCGGTTGAAAGCGAGGCCCCACACCGCCGGCAATTGAATTCACCCTCTTTCGTGATGACGTCGGCTTCGAAACTGAGGTAGGTCGATCCAAGGGGTCGGATCGTTCCTCCCTCCCGATCGATCAGGCCGTCAGCTTCTGCTCGTTCGAGGATCTCACGAGTCGTTCTCGGATCGGTCGTCACGGTTTCGAGGCGATCGATCGCCTCGGCGACTGAGAGTTCGGCGTCCTCGAAGTGTTCGAGCAGTTCGAGGCCACGTTTTACCCGCTCCCGGTCTGTCACAGGTACGGATCAATCGAGAGTCGAATAAGCGTTGTCCCTAGCTACACTCGCTCCACCCACATGCCTGACAGGTCTTGCACCCCTCGGAGTAGTACAGGTCCATGGAGCCACACTCCGGACACTCCGGACTCTCGCCGGCGTCGATAAGCGACTGCGTCGAATCGGCTTTGGAGCCGACTTCCGCCGCGGCGCCGCCATCGGGTTCCGGACCCTGTTCAGGAACGGTTTCTTCGGCCCCACTTCCCGCTTCGCCCTCGATCTCGTCGAGGGTCTCCTGTTGTGGGTACGGTTTGTCGACCTCGTCCTCAAGGTACCGCCACATCGCCGTCCCGACAGCGTCGGGGATCGAGTTGATCTGCTCCCCTTTGTCCCAGGCGACTTTGGGACTGCGGGTTCCTTTGAGTTCGTCGACGATCTCGTAGGGGTCCACCTCGGACCGAAGCGCTGTGGAGATGACCTTTGCGAGGGCCTCGGTGAAGGAGTTGGTGAACCCACCGGAGTGGCCGATATTCGCGAACAGTTCGAAGGGTCGGCCTTCGCCGTCTTCGTTGATCGTGACGTACAGTTTCCCGTACCCCGTGTCAATGCGTTGGCTGACCCCACGCAAAGCGTCGGGTCGAGAGCGCTTTTCGGCGTAATCGGGTTGTTCGAGGCTCTCGAGATCGACACCGAGAAGCGTTTTGACTTCCTCATGATCGATGAACGCTTCGAAGCCACCAAAGACAGTCTCGATCTGCTCGACTATCATCTCGGCGGCCTCATCCTCGTCCATGTCAGCGTATTCCGCGTTCTGGGCCCGCGTCGTAAGCACCTGTTTCGAGCGAGTTCCATCTCGATAGACGGTGACGCCCTTGCCACCGTGGTCATAA
The DNA here is from genome assembly GCA_018334775.1 of Halodesulfurarchaeum sp. Classification (GTDB taxonomy): domain Archaea; phylum Halobacteriota; class Halobacteria; order Halobacteriales; family Halobacteriaceae; genus Halodesulfurarchaeum. Next base: position 2,592 of record JAGXLJ010000065.1, on the reverse strand, counting down.
ATATAGCGGAAGACGTCGTCCATCTCCTCGACGGTCGCCTCTCGGGGGAAGTTCACCGTCTTGGAGATCGAGGAGTCGACCCCTTTCTGGAGGGCGGTCTGGATCGAGGCGTGTTCCTTCCCGGAAAGGTCACTGGAGGTCACGAACAGTTCCGCGATGGGGTTAGGGACTGTCGAGAGTCCCGCTAAACCGTCGAATTCGTTTGTTGCCATCTGATCGATCGCCTCGGATTTGACGGTCTCGACGTCGATGTCGTTTGCCTCCAGAGTTCGCAGGAAGTAATCGTCAAACTCGACCAGCATCTCGTCGCCCTGCACGTCGTCGGAGACGTTCTTGTAGTAAGCGACATTGAAGATGGGTTCACACCCACCGGTCGTATTGCCCACCATCGAAGTCGTCCCTGTCGGAGCGATCGTGGTCGTGTTGTGATTCCGGATGGGATACCCGTCTTCCCAGTCTGCTGGATCTTCGCCCGTGTGATGCTCGAACCAGTCTGCGTAGCGAGTCGGATCGGCGTACTTGGATTTGTCCCACTCCGAAAACGTGCCCCGTTCGGTAGCGAGTTCGTGAGAGATCCGTTTGGACTCGTGATTGATATGGGTCATGAGCTGGCGGGCGACCTCATTTGCCGGCTCGGAGCCATAGCGCATCCCGAGTTGGACGAACAGTTGGGCGATGCCCATGATTCCCAGGCCGATCTTTCGCATCTCCCGGACCGTCTCGGTGATCTTCTCGACGGGGAAATCGGACATCGTGACGACGTCTTCGAGGAAGCGGGTCCCGAGCTTGATGCGGCGGTTGAACTCCTCCCAGTCGATCGCCCCATCGAGGAACGCTTCGATCGCGTCCTCCTGCGTATCGTAGGTGTCCGCATTGGCTGTTGACCACGCCCGCCAGTCGGAACTATCAGTTGCAGCGATAGTCGAGAGGTTGACGTGACCGAGGTTACAGGCCTCGTACTCCTCCAACGGCTGTTCCCCGCAGTTGTGACAGACCATCCCGTTCGCGACGAAAGAATGGGTATCCGGCTCCGTCAAGTCATAGACGGGCTCGTGTCCGTCGTAGTCGACTGCCTCGACCGTCGCCGTAAAGGACTCGCTGTACGGACCTCGTTTGTAGTTGGCGAGTCGGTCTTCGAGGGCTGCGGTTTTGTCCTCGCGAAGGAAACCGATCTCCTCCTGGAAGGTGAGGAGGGCGTCCTTCAAGATGACCAGGTCGTGGTCGGCCTGGCGCTCGTAGGTCGCAGTTCCGCCCGTGCCGTCGGGCATCTCCTGTGTGCCGGCCTCGTGGCGGTCCTCGTAGAGTTTGCTGAAGACACCGAAGTTGGTCAGGAGCCGCTGGACCTCCCTGAGGAGATCGGTGCTCGTGCTCGTCAGTCGAACGGAGACGCCCTTCTCGGCGTTGCCCTGCACGCTTCCGTCGGCCGTAAAGATGGCCCGCAGGAAGCCACGGGCCATCTCTTCGCTGCCTCGCATGACCGCCTCCGGAACCTGGTGTTTCGTCTCCGCAAGCCCGGCCTCCGCGGCGTACTCGTAGAGACGTGCGGAGCGAATGCGCTGTTCGACGGCCTGGGGCCCACGGTACTCGTCACTCCGGGAGATCCCATTGACACCGATCTCGTAGTCGCCGTTCCCGAGCGGTTCGCGAACGACGTCGTTGACGTCAGTCGCGAACTGCTCGGAGATCTCGGCGTCCTCGTCGTAGAAGTTGAGCACGGCCCGTTCCTCGCCGTCTTTGAGGTGACCGTCGCCGACGAGCCAGCCGAGGACACGGCCCTCCGCGGCGCTGCCGTGATTGCCGAACGCACCCTTCCGGTCCTGAATGTGGACGGCATCACCGGGTTCGAGGTTCTGGGCTTCAACCCAGCCATCATCCGTCATCAGCCGGTGGTCGGCCGTCAGGCGGAGTTGGTACCCTTCTTCGGTTTCGAGTTCGTAGACATCCTTGACGCCGGTTTTGAAGACGCTACTCGCCTCTTTCATCGGATCGTCGCTCAGCCGACTGTCGACGACAACGTCGCGAGCGACCCCTTGCTCGTAGAGTTCTTCGGCCGGGACGAGGCCGTCCTCGGTACTGATCAGCGTGTCACCGGTAACACACGGGTTCGTCGCGAGCATCCGGTGATCGGGGTGTTCCTCCACGTCGAAGGAATGTTCCTTGTTCGCCCGCTCCAAGTAAATCACGCCAGGTTCGCCATTTTCGTGAGCGCCTTCGACGATGCGATCCCAAAGAACCGAGGCCGGGAGTGTGAGTTGCTCGCCAACCTCGACGTGTTCACCGAGGTCATATCGAGCATACATCTCCTTCGTTTCCTCGGTCGAAATATGGGGCTCCTCGGTCCGGGGGTTGGTGAGCGTGTATTCCTCGTCGTTTGCCAGCGCTTCCATAAAGCCGTCCGTGACACCGACCGAGATGTTGAAATTCGAGAGATGGCCTTCGACGGCGTTCCGGAGATGTTCGGGTACCCGACCCTCGTCATCGATCAGGTCTCGTGCCTCCTCCAAGGCCTCGGCGAAGTCGGTGTAGGTGGGATCGTCCGGGTCGTTGAGTTTGAGCGTGTGTGCAAGTGAGACGTCCTTGTTCTTCGAGTGA
>JAGXLJ010000064.1 GCA_018334775.1 Halodesulfurarchaeum sp. | reverse complement strand
GGAGAGAACCGTGTTTACCGGGGCCGTGTTGCTCGCACTCGGTGGCATAGTGACGATTCTGGTCCTGACCGAGCCGCCGGTCAGATGAGACCGATTACGAGACGGCCTGCGTCGCGTCTCGCATGACATCCAAGGCCTCACGGATCGTTTCCAAATCCGTCGCATACGAGATCCTGGCGTACCCCGATCCGGCGTCACCGAAGGCCGACCCGGGAACCACGATGACGCCTCGTTCGATGACCGCATCGACCCATCCCGCAGGCACTTCTGGCATGACGTAGAACGCGCCCCGCGGTTCCGGCACGCTAAGCCCCATGTCTTCAAGCCCGGACCGAAGTACATCTCGGCGGGTTTCAAACGCTTCAACCATGTCCTCGACTTGCTCTTGGGGTCCCCGAAGCGCCGCTTCGGCAGCGTGCTGGGCCGGCGCACTGGCACACGCTTGGATGTACTGATGAACACGGAGCATTCGTTCGATTCGCGCTTCACTGGCAACGACCCACCCGAGCCGCCACCCTGTCATCGAGTACGTCTTCGAGGCGGCATTGATTACCACGACGTTGTCCGAGTCGGCAAATTCCATGGGCGAACGATGCGTACCCTCGAAGACGATCTGTTCGTACACCTCATCTGAAATAAGGAGGACGTCATATTCGTCCGCAATACGGGCAAAAGCACGCATATCCGACGGTGGCTGGACGGCACCGGTTGGATTCGCCGGACTGTTGATGATAATCGCGGCCGTATCCGGGGTGATTCGCTGTTCCACGGCTGCTGGTGAGAGAGTGAGGTCATCGCGGAGCGGCACAGAGACAGGAGTACCACCGGCCAGTTTCGTCAACGCGGAGTACGAAACAAAACCCGGGTCTGGGTGCAAAACCTCATCACCCGAATCAACATGGGCTTCGAGAGCCAGATGAAGGGCTTCACTCCCACCAGCCGTCGCAATGACCTGCTCGCGGGATACGTCAAGATCGTTGTCTCGGGCATGTTTCTCTCGGATGGCATCTCGAAGTGATTCAGTCCCGAAATTCGAGGTGTAGGCGTCAGCCTTCCCTGTTTCGATAGCCTCGACAGCGGCTGCCCGGGCATGCTCCGGCGTCGGGAAATCCGGTTGCCCGAGACCCAGGTTGATCGCCTCACTGCCGGCCGCTTCGAACACTTCTCGGATGCCGCTGATCGAGACCGATTCGACGCGACGTGAGAACTCCACCATGCCTTGTTGGGCGGGCAGTCGCCTGTTAAGTCTACGGAATCCTTCCTGCTATTGGTACATCCGCAACGGCTGGGCCTGACTACTCTCCTCCTCGCTGGCCTGTTGCATACGCTTTGCAAGGGCCTCCTTCTGTGTGCGGATCTCTTCGGCCCGTCCGACAAGGTCATCCGTCGGAACGGAAATGTCTGCGATCGGTTCAATGCCGTTTGCAATGAGTTGGCGGGCCGCTGCAGGGTCCGGGAACTGTGGATCGCTTTCGACGATCAGCCCACAGGAATCGAGAGCACAGTGATGGGCCCGGTTGACAAGTGCGCCTGTCGGCCCACCAATCGCACCCCGTTCCTCAGGGGGCTGAATATTGTTCGCTTCCAATTGGTCGGCTGCCTCGCCAGTTGCGACGCCGAACACTGCAGGAAGCCGATCAGGTTTCGCCTCCTCGAGTGCCAAACCACTCAAAAAGAGGGGGAACGCCTCGACCTGATCGATCCAGTCAACCAACGTTTCGGCAAAATTAGGCGCGGTCTGTCGAGAGACCGGGACATCACTCTGGAGGGCGAGCAAGTCCCGTGTTTCGGTTGCGTAAATCCTGACCGGAGTACCGACATCGTGTTCCCCCTCGCCATAGATGGCGATTTTCGGCAAGCCATCACAAGCTACGTACCCGACTGCGTCCATATCGAGTGTCTCGATGATGTGATCAGTTGCGATCTTCCCGACGAGACCGACCCCTGGCAACCCTTCGATCATCTTCGGTCGGTCAAGATCCACGTCGTGGTTCAGTACAACAGATCCCATACGACAAATTCGTTTTCCGTAGGGTTGTAGCTTGGGTTGCCGTAACACGGCTCCGTAACACCTTAACCGACACCCACCAAAGCCGGGTCGAATGGAATCCCTCCGGCGGTACGAGTCCATCGTCCCGAACTTCGACGCGTTCCGAACCGCACTCACGCGGCCGTTGCCAACAACGGTCCGGGTGAATACGATTCAAGCCACGCCCCAGCGTGTAATTGACGCTTTCGAAGACGCCGACATCCGGGTCAAGCAGCGAGAAACCCAGGAAACTCTGCTCGAAGTTGGGACGAACAAACCCGGAAACACCTGGGCCCACGTCCACGGCTGGATTCACGGCCAGGAGGAGGTATCGACGATTCCACCCCGCGTTCTCGATCCGGACCCTGGAGACACTGTTTGGGCTGCCGCCGCCGCGCCAGGTGGGAAAGCCACCCAAATTGCTGCACGCATGGATGATCGCGGCCTCGTCATCGCGAATGACGATAATCTCGGCCGGTTGTCGGCGCTGCGGTCGAACGCCGACCGGCTTGGTGTGACCTCGATGGCGGTCACCAACCAGGACGCTCGCAATTTCAGTTTCAATCCCATCGGCATCGAAGGGGTCGACCACGCATTGGTGGACGCTCCATGCACATGTGAAGGGACTCTGCGAAAGAATCCAGACGCCCTCGATGATGCTGGGCCAGGTGCAAGTCAGAATCTCGCAACGGTCCAACGGGATATTCTCGTTCGTGCGATCAAAGCAACCCGTCACGGTGGAACAGTAGTATATTCGACGTGTACTTTCGCGCCGGAAGAAAACGAGTCAGTGGTCGATGCCGCCATCACGGAGACTGCAGCCCACGTCGTCGACTTCGAAACCCGACTTCCGACTGAACCCGGTCTCAAATCCTGGGATGGAACCGATTTCCATCCAACTCTCGAGAAAACCAAACGGTATTATCCACATCAAACCGACACTGGTGGCTTCTACGTCGCGAAACTGGAGGTGGGGCAATGACGGGAGAGAATCAGAGCGATACATTCGAACGTGTTCCCGAAACAGCGGCCGACAGACAGGTCGAGGGACGCCCAACTCGGCCAGAAGTGCTCGAATACTGGGCCGACCGGTTCGACATTCCGCCTGAAACGTTCGACGGAGTCACGTTCTGGGAGAAAGGGGCCGGCCGTATCTGGGCACTCAGTAACGACCTGGATGGCCCGGTGCCGATCCAAGCACTCGGACTCCCGGTGTTACGAACCCGACAGGAGTTCTGGAAACCGACGACGATCGCTGCCAGGCGGTTTGGAGCGAGTGCATCAAAGAACGTCATCCAGCTCGATGCGCCCACTGCACGTCGATTTCTCGCCGGGGATGACCAGGAGGTACCCTGGGATGGTGATTGGGGCTACCTGATAATCACCCACGAGGTCGCTGACAGTTTCGAACCGATCGGGGTCGGTCGGTACACATACGGCTCCCTGCAGTCGATGCTTCCCAAGGGGCGCCGCCGAAAGTTCGAGGAAGGGGAAAGTATTTCCAAGACCTAAACCAAAATCCGCCGATGGAACGTCGGACGGTACTTCGAGCTACTGGGACAGTGCTCCTCGGCCTGACAGCAGGCTGTCTTGGAGACGACGAACCGGAATTCATGCTGCGAGTCGTCAACCAGAACTTCGGTGCTGGGCCCGATGGAAATTTGACCGTGTGGGTGACCGTTTCAAACCCCGGCAACGAACGCCAATCCGGAACGGTGTATGTCAAAGCTGACCTCAACGACGACTCGATGGTTCGCGTGCGCGATGTGACTCTCGATGCACACGAGACGACAGAGATACAGATCACGTATGACCAGGTATACGACGACGTTACGTCCTTTACCCTCGATGCGAGCGTCGAAGAAAGTGAGTGACACACATCCGTTCAGACGGATTTCTATATCCTTAAACCGCGCCAGTGGCTTTGCTCTCCCATGAGCGAGTCCGAGGAGTCCACTGACCAGCCGCCGGATGCGGACGGTCCTGCAGACAAAACAGTCGTCGCCGAAGTCGCCGCATACGACGAGGAACTGGCCGAAGACGTCGGCGCTCTCCTCGAGCGAGTCACCGAACTCCAAGCGGACGTCGAAGCGGTCGAATCGGAGCTGGAAACAGCCGAGGAGCGACTCGAACGCACACGTGCAGACTTCAAGAATTACAAGGAGCGGGCCAAACGCCAGCAAGAAGAGATCAAAGAGCGGGCGACCGAAGACCTGGTCGAGCGCTTGCTGGAAGTCCGGGACAATGTGGGCCGGGCCTTGAACGAAGAAGCGGATAACGTCGATTCGTTACGTGATGGTATCGAACTGACCCGAAAGCAGTTTGATCGCGTGCTTGCGGAAGAAGACGTCGAGCGAATCGAGCCCGAACCCGGGAACGAAGTGGACGCGACCAAACATGAAGTAATGATGCGCGTGGGAAGTGAGGAGCCCGAAGATGCGATTGCATCCGTATACAGACCGGGATACAAAATGGCTGACAAAATCCTTCGCCCAGCCCAGGTTACGGTGTCGGACGGTCCAGAGGAAACCGAATCAACGAGCGAAAGCCTCTCCTCGGAAGAAGCGGCGAAGTAAGACCAGTTCGAGCAGCGACACACTAATTGAACGTCATCCGGCGCCAATACAGCCGGTTTCGGGACAGGTTACGATATCCATCGTCGATTTGTACCCAGTTGACAAGGACCAAGACGGTGACATTGCGGTCCGGTTATAACCTGTGGCCCATCCGACACCCCTATTCAATAAACCACAAGACAGCGGCGGGTCCGTGTCGCGGACCGACGAGCCGCACTAGCAAGGCTTAAAGGGTAAAGAAAGCATACAATCTGCCAAGATGGCTACTGAGAAGATTCTCGGAATCGATCTCGGGACGACGAACAGCGCATTGGCAATCATGGAGGGCGGCGAACCGGAAATTATCGTCAACGGTGAAGGAGACCGGACCACACCGTCAGTCGTGGCCTTCGACGACGGCGAGCAGATCGTCGGCAAAGCCGCCAAAAACCAGGCTGTTCAGAATGCGGACGACACGGTCCAGTCCATCAAGCGCCACATGGGCGAGGACTACTCCGTCGAACTCGAGGACGAGGAATACAGCCCGGAGCAGATCTCCGCGATGGTCCTTCAAAAGATCAAGCGGGACGCCGAGGAGTACCTCGACCAGGATGTCGAGAAGGCGGTCATTACGGTTCCAGCCTACTTCAACGACAAACAGCGCCAGGCGACAAAGGACGCCGGTGAGATCGCTGGCCTGACCGTCGAGCGAATCGTCAACGAGCCGACGGCCGCAAGTATGGCATATGGGCTCGACGACGAATCCGAACAGACGGTACTCGTCTTCGATCTTGGAGGCGGAACCTTCGACGTCTCGATTCTCGACCTCGGGAGCGGCATCTACGAAGTGGTTGCCACGAACGGTGACAACACGCTCGGCGGTGACGACTGGGACGAGGCGATCATCGAATGGCTCGCCAAAAACTTCGAAAACGAGTACGGAATCGACCTGCGGGAGGACCGTCAGGCTCTCCAACGGCTGAAAGACGCAGCCGAAGAGGCCAAAATCGAGTTGACCTCCCGGAAGGAGACGACCATCAACCTGCCGTTCATTACGGCCACCGAGGATGGCCCAGTCCACCTCGAAGAAGACCTGACCCGGGCGAAGTTCGAATCGCTCACTCAGGACCTCCTCGAACGAACCGTTAATCCGACCAAGCAGGCTCTCGAAGACGCCGAACTGTCGAAAACTGACATCGACGAGGTCATTCTCGTGGGTGGTTCGACCAGAATGCCACAGGTCCAGGAGCAGGTTGAGGAACTCACGGGGAAGGAGCCAAAGAAGAACGTCAACCCGGACGAAGCGGTCGCGCTTGGTGCAGCGATTCAAGGTGGCGTTCTCGCGGGTGAAGTCGAGGACATCGTCCTGCTCGATGTCACCCCACTTTCCCTTGGCGTCGAAGTCAAAGGGGGCCTATTCGAACGGCTGATCGAGAAGAACACGACAATTCCGACCGAGGAATCGAAGATCTTCACTACGGCCGCACCTAATCAGACCTCAGTCCAGATTCGAGTGTTCCAGGGCGAGCGTGAAATCGCCGAAGAGAACGAGCTCCTCGGTGAGTTCATGCTCTCGGGCATCCCGCCCGCACCTGCCGGCACACCACAGATCGAGGTCACATTTTCGATCGACTCCGACGGCCTCGTCAATGTGTCCGCCGAAGACCAGGGCTCTGGCGAAAAGGAGGAGATCACCATCGAAGGTGGGGTCGGTCTCTCGGACGACGAGATCGACGAGATGAAAGAAGAAGCCGAAGAACACGCCGAGGAGGACCGCAAGCGCCGCGAACGCATCGAAGCGCGGAACGAAGCGGAAGGCGCAGTCCAGCGGGCTGAAAACCTTCTCGAGGAAAACGAAGAGATGGTCGATGCTGACCTCGAAGAAGACATTCAAGTCGAGATCGAGACCGTCGAAGAACTCCTCAAAGACGAGGATGCGACCGCCGAGGAACTCCAGGAGGCCACCGAAGAGCTAACCAACGCTCTTCAAGAAATCGGCAAACAGGCCTATCAGCAAGGCGCCGGAGGCGCCGCTGGTGCTGGAGAGGGTGCTGCTGCCGCCGGGGCAGGACCAGGTGCCGCAGGGGCTGCTGGGCCAGCCGGTGGGGCTGGCGCCGAGACAGACGAGGAGTATGTTGACGCCGACTTCGAAGATGTCGACGACGAGGAGGAGGACGCCTGAGACCAGTTGCTGAGCGACCCCACCCGGATGGCAGGTCGTGTCCCGATGCA
>JAGXLJ010000063.1 GCA_018334775.1 Halodesulfurarchaeum sp. | reverse complement strand
GGGGAGCACCCTCACCAGGCGTTCCCTCCGGAACCGACTCGGGAAGCCGGTAGACGACCGTGTCATCGAGAATGATGCCATCCTCGTTCGTTATCGTCGAATACTGGGCTTGGCCAGGATCGAGCGCGGACACGTCGTTTGTCGTGAGCCGATTCAGCAAGGTCGTCGCGTCTGGCCCCGTGACAGTGACCTCGCCCATATGCGAGACATCGAAGAGACCGGCGGCCGTTCGCACGGCTTCGTGCTCTTCGTGTATCGAATCGAACTCGACTGGCATTTCCCACCCGCCGAAATCAGTGAACGACGCACCTCGGTTGTCGTGAACCGCATGCAGCGGTGGCGGTCGCAGGGCCATATGTAAACTCATAGTCCCCGGCAATTAATGCCTTCCTATACCCGTGCGTGCTGCGACATTTCTGAGATTTAGCAATCGGACAATCAGTACTCCTATATTTGGGACCCACAAGCTATGGCTATGGGCTGGCTCTCGCGCCGTCTCGGTTCGAAGACACGAGTCGGGCTTTTCGTCGATGGGCCGAACGTGTTGCGAGATGAGTTCGAAGTCGATCTCGAAGACCTCCGAGAGTGTGGATCAGAGCAGGGGACACTCGCAGTCACACGATTGTATCTCGACGAGAACGCTCCGGCGGGCCTTATCCAGGCTGGTGAAGCCCACGGCTTCGACGTTCGAGTAACCAGCGGAGACGTCGACGTAAAACTCGCCGTAGAGGCCACTGCGTCCGTGTTCGAGTCCGATTTAGACGTTCTCGCTATCGCCTCCCGAGACACCGATTTCAAACCGGTTATCGAGTTGGCCAACCGAACCGGAATCGGGACGTTCGCGATCGCACCGGGAGAACACGGACGTTCGGACGCTCTCGTTCGGGCCGCCGACGACGCAGTCGTTCTCGATTGAGGGGAGACTATTCAACGGACAGTTTTTCCAAGCGCCGGCCACAGAGAGTGGTATGCGCGACCTGGGGACGCCAGTGCTCGACAATCACCTTCACCTGGATCGGGAAGGGAAGGGAATCGAAGCGGTGCAGGATTTCGTCCGGAGTGGTGGTACCCACCTTCTCGTGGTCAACAAACCCTCCTGGCACCTCGGCGTTGAACCCGAAGCGGGTCAGGATTTCGGCGCCGTCTTCGAGGAGACTCGATCACTCGTTGCCGATGCGACTGCCGTACTCCCTGGTCAGGCCTGGCCGGTGATTGGCGTCCATCCGGCGCTCATTTCCCGACTCGTCGACGACCGAGGGATGGCTGTCGAGGACGCCCGGGACCTCATGATGGCCGGGCTTGACACCGCCGGCGAGTACGCAACAGAAGGGGCCGCTGTCGCGATCAAATCCGGTCGCCCCCACTACGATGTTCAACCGGAGATCTGGGAGGCGTCAAACGCTGTCCTCAGGCACGCACTCGAAGTGGCCGTGCAAGCGGACGTCGCGGTGCAACTCCACACCGAAGAGTCAGAGGACCTCACGGAAATCGGGAAGTGGGCCGAAGCCGTTTCACTCCCACCACACCGGGTCGTGAAACATTACAGCAGTGGCACACTTACAGGAATCACTCCAAGCGTCATGAGTCGGAAACCGTTCCTGGAAACGGCCATCGAGGAAGCCGACCCGTTCTTGATGGAGACTGATTTCATCGACGATCCCGATCGGCCCGGAGCGGTGATGGGGCCAAAAACCGTCCCCCGAAGGGTGAACTGGCTGCTCGAAACAGGTCACGAAATAGCCGTCGAAGCCGCCCACGTTGACACACCACAGACGATTTATGGCATTGATACCCGGGACACACTCGAGCGATAATCGGCCCACTCGAAGGCCCCACTTGCTGCATCGCTAACTCGAAGGTCCTACTCGCTGGATCGCTGTCCGACCGGATACATGATGAGTGGTCGTTCAGGGCCCAGATCGAGCGCAGAGGCGACAGCCTCGTCTTTGAAACCGCCCACTGGTACCGTTGCCAGACCGACCGCTTCGGCCTGAAGGTGCAGATTTTCACCGGCGTGGCCGGCTTCCATCGGGACGTACAGGTCACCAGCTCGAGGTCCGTATTCCCGCGCGGTTCGCTCCACGACCCCTGAAATCGCCACGACGATCGGGGCCTCACCCACCCATTCTTGGTCGTACGCTGCTCGTTGCAATTCGGCTTGTGCCGGGAGGGAGGTCTCCGTTCGAAGCGTATGTGCCCCTGGCCAATACCGATACACCCCTGGCTCGAGGTCTGGGACCCCATTTTCGGCGACGCTCAGCCGGACGACCAGCGGATAGGTCGCGCCGGCACTTGGTGCGGTTCGCAAGCCGTCCGGATGGGTTTCACCTTGCGCTGCCCAAAGCAACTGGCTCACGTCAGCGAGCGAAATTGGGCCATGGCCGAACTCCCGACGGGACCGTCGGTGAGTGAGTGTGGTTTCGAGCGGTGTCGACCCGGCTTGGTCCGGGTCGGGAAGGGGCCGATCCGACCCAGGGTCGGGCTCGATCGCGTTCATACCCTCCTTTGGATGGGCCGGAGTAAAGAAGGCGACCACTGGTCACTCGAAGGAAAGGCCTTAGTCCGCGGCACCCGCCAGTTCGGGTATGAGCGACCCCGAAGCAGAGTTTTACTCCGAAGAACGGTGGGAGAACTGGCTTGATCGTCTTCGGGATGAAGACATCGATCCGGAGAACGAAGACTCGGCGCGTCTGCTGCTCAACCTCCAGGACGACGTCGCAATAGCGGTGGCGAAGATTCTCACCGCCCTCGATGAGGGAGTCATCGATGCGGATCGCGCGATGGACGAACTGGTCGATATTCGGGAAGTCGTCCTTGCGGAGCCGGAGATCGAGGCCGAAGATACACTCATGCTGGTCGACGGTGTCCAGACCAGTCTTGTCTGTGTCTTCTATAGCGCCGAGCGATACGTCGCCGAGGGGCCGATCGAAGAGGGGTCGATCGAGGAACACATCCGCCACGCAGCGGACGCCGAAGCAGACGATGATCTTGACACGGCACTGGGGCATGCCTCCGCGGCCGGAACGCTGCTGATCCACGGTGAGGATCTCGATATCTCAGTGACCGAGGACATCGAATACGGACTCGTCACCGAGTGGGTCAACGGTCTCGATTCGTTGCAGGAAGCCTTGACCGATCCGGAAGTCATCGAAGAAGATTGATTCCGGCAAAGGGGACCGGCCAGGGTCGAACCATTCTTACACTACCAGTTCCCGACGGAGTCGAAGACAGTACCTTGAGGGATTACCCGACCACGGAGATTTCGAACGAAAATGGGTGTAACGTCTTAGTTGGCCGCAGTGTTGTTTTCCTGATGCTCCTGATACCCTCTGTCAATTGGGCGCATGGACCCAACGCGGAACTCGGAGATTGTCGGAGCATTTCATTGCCGTTCGGAATGGCTTGGTAGCCGCGGAGTGGAGTGTTTGTAGGGGTAAGTACGACACGTGTCGAACTACCCATCGACAGTACCATAAACCAGCCAGCAGTAACTCCGATAACACATGACTGCAGTCGGAATCGACGGCATCGAGATCTGGACGGGGAAACTCAGTCTCGACCTCCCCGAGGAGTTCGCCCCGGTCATGGACGACGACCCGGAAAAATACACCAAAGGACTCGGCTTGTTCAAGAGTTCGTTCCCGGACGCCTATGAGGACATCGTGACCATGGGCGCTAACGCGGCCCATCGGTTGATGGAGCGCAAGGGGATCGATCCCAAGGAAGTGGGCCGGATCGACGTCGCCACCGAGAGCGCCTTTGACAAGTCAAAGCCCGCCTCTACGTACATCGCCGGTGCGCTCGAACAGGTTCTTGACGGCGTGTTCACCCATGCAAACAAAGGGGAACGAAAGTTCGCCTGCATTTCGGGGACCCAGGCGCTCAACGACGCCGTCAACTGGATCGCCGCCGGCCGGAATCGCGGTCGGGGTGCGATAGTGATCACGACTGACACCGCGCTTTACGAGCGGGGGGACCCAGGAGAAGCGACACAGGGCGCCGGGGCCGTCGCGATGTACGTGAACAAAGACCCGTCAATCGTCGAGATTTCGATGGAGCAAGGTTTCGGCTCGGTCGACGAGACGGACTTCCTGAAACCCAACCAGCAGTTCCCGAGCGTCGACGGAAAGCGCTCGATGCAAGTATATCTCGCACGCATGCGTGAAGCGCTGGAGGACTTCGAATCCGAGACGGGTGGGAGTCACCCCGATGACTACCGCTTCATCCCATTCCACACGCCGTTCCCGAATATGGTCCGGAAGGCCGCTGTCCTCGGATACCGACACACGATTCGGGACACCGAACTCGAGGACACATTGGCCGAACAGATCGGCCGCCAACCCAGATCCGAGGAGTATGACGACCGCGAGGCGTTCTCCGAGGATATCCAGGAATACATGGACGCCCTCTCCGAGACGGACATGTACCGTGAATGGTACGAACGGGCCATCAAGCCGACCGTGGACATTTCGAGCCGGGTCGGGAACTGGTATACGAGTTCGGTCCACCTCGCCCGCTTGAGTGCGCTAATTCATGCCAATCGAAAGGGGATCGATTTGGCCGGGGAAACCCTTCTCGTGGGCTCCTACGGGAGCGGTGCCCAGGCCGAAATCCACGAAGAACTTGTCGTCGAGGGCTGGGAAGACGAAATTGACGGCGACGCAGTCGACACGCTGCTCAATGTACGTCACCCGATAACCTTCGAGGAGTACGAGCGCGTCCACGACCAGCATAACCATTCGAAGGAAAAGGTCCAGGAACCATTCACCGAACCCGATGGCGAGTTTGTCTTCGACGGGTGGGGCCCGATGAACGAGCGCCAGTACACCTTCATCGAGTAGTCGAGGGGTATCAGGGAAAATCGCTGAGCCGATTTCTGAGTGCTTCCGCTTCGAGTTCCGTCACCGCGAGTGACACCCCATCTCGACGTGCGAGATCAGGGGCGTGTTCCCACAGGTCTGCTTCTGTCAAACCACAGAGGAGGATCGCGTTGGGTTTTGGATTGACGACACGTAACGCGACCAGCGGCGATTCACCACGTGTCACGTTCGTGAACCCGAGCACACGGTTGGTAGATTGCCCATAGAGGCGATAGAACTCCTCGGAGGGCAGTTCGGCGATCGCGCTGATGCTATCGATGAGCGTATGGCCGCTGATGGTCGGTCGATTTCCTGTCACGACTTCCGTCGCCTCCACATGGTCATAGAACGTGCGCAGGTCGACTGTCCGTGGATACTCCCGGAGGTCGAGCACGATGTTGCTATCGAACCCGGCGGAGAGCACCCTGGCGAACTGTCTCGCGTGGTCCCCACCTCGACGCGCGTCGATATCCAGGAGGGCTGTGACAAACCGGGTGACCAGGTCGGTGCCTGGACTTTCGCGGCGACCGCTTTCGTAATCCGAGACCACTGACGGCGAGACGTCAAGTTCCGCCGCGAGGTCGGTCTGGGATATCTCGAAGTCAGTCCGCCACTTGCGCAACGTCGCACCCGGGTCTGCACTGAGTGTGACCTCCCCCGCGATACGTTCGGCCAGGCCTGCCCGGGGGTTATCCATACCCAGACATTCGTCCCAATACCCGAAAAACACACCGATGGATTTCGACAGTTGCCGAACGAAAGCGAAATTGGCATGGGTCCCCTGCAGGTGGGTATGCCATCCACGCTGGTCCACGTTGCCATCGGTGGCATCGTCGCCGTGGCGCTGCTCCGGGACGAGTTCGGGTGGTGGTCACTCGGTGTCGTAATGGCCTTTGCCGCGGTCCCAGACCTCGATACGTTTGTGGGGTTGGTCCTCCCGGGTGCCCATCGATCACTGTTTCATAGCGTGTTCGTCCCGCTCGGACTCGGCGGGTTACTCGTTGCGGACGGCAGGCGGAACCGCTCGTTACTGATCGACCGATTTGGGCCCCCGGCTCGACGCATCGCCGGTGTGGGCGTGGTCGCGCTGGTACTGGGTGGGATCGGTCCGGACCTCGTCACTAATGGCGTGAACCTCCTATATCCGGTTCAGGACAACTTCCTCACTGTCTCGGGGGAGCTACGCCTCTCGGACCAACGCGGCATCGTCCAAACATTCATCGACCGCTCCCAGCCCGATGCAGGCGGTGCGGTGGTTGGCTCGACAGAGACCGTCCATTATTCCACTGGTGTTGATCCGAGTCCCGGTACGGAGCCCGAACAAGTAAAACGAGTGTTCCCGCTATTGGGTTCGGGAATGCAGTTGCTCATCGTGGGACTGAGTGCAACACTCATCGGCGGCCGATTCCTGCAGCCGAGTGACTAACCGCTCGGACCAAACGGCACTGATACCAAGCGCTAACTGTCTGGCCCACCCCGACTGGCACATGATCAGACCCTACCGCCAGGAGGACGCCGATGCCCTCTGGGAACTCAAACAGGGATTCGAACTGGGACTCGCTGAAGGGACCGGTGACGACGCCAAAGCGACCCGGTATGCCGACAAACTCGATGACCAGTACCGGCACAGCTATCTCGACTGGGTCGATCGCTGCCGGACAGACGAATCCCGGGCCATACAAGTAGCAGAGCGGCGGGATTCGGTCGTCGGCTACGTCTTCGTGCTTCCCGACACGATGGCCCATATTTGGGACGGGGCCGTCCTCAACGAACTCTACGTCGCCCCCGCGATTCGCGGTACTGGGGTCGGGGTGGAGTTGCTGGAGGCCGCAGTGAGGACCGCCCGAGCACAAGACCTTCCGCTTGATCGGATCCTTTTGGACGTCGATCGGGCGAATGACCGGGCCAGAACGTTGTATGATCACCACGGCTTCGAACACTGGGGCGAGATGCTGGCCCGTGACCTCTCCGCTCCAGAAGACACTTG
>JAGXLJ010000062.1 GCA_018334775.1 Halodesulfurarchaeum sp. | reverse complement strand
GGAAGGTCACTCGACGTGTTCGAAGGCGGGGGGACAGCCACCGAATCGGCAGGGACTGATGATCCGAGCAGTCGGTCGGACGACCGGGAGCTGTCTGGCGAGGAGGACACGATGGAGCGTCACGGTGGAGATATCGAAGCCGCAGCATCGGACGGACCAGCGCCGGGGCCAGCGCACAAGAGCGTCGAGGGGGCCGCACCGTCGCCGGCGGAGTACGAGCAGGCGCTCGACCATGACCGGGAGGTCGCCCATCAAGAGGCGACGCGAGAGCAGGTCGATCGGGAGGCTGTCGAGCGAGAGCTCCGCAAACTCGGCGACGTCCCCGATCGGCGGCACCAGAGCGATGAGGACCATCAGAAGCACGAATCCGAGCCATCAACTGAGACGAAGTCAGGTGGGAACGGTGCTGGACCAGGGTCTCTCGACGATGTCGAAATCGTTCCTGTCAGCGACGATGTCGTGCCACCAAGCCAGTGGGGTGCGATTGAGGACGGTGCCGCCCGCGTCGCGCGGGTCCTCGAAAAGGAACTCGCGATGGATCGTCAGCGAGGAACCCGGACCGGGCTGACAGCCGGCCGGTACGATACTCGTGCCGGCCATCGGCTCGCCATCGGCGACCCGCGAGTCTGTGAAACACCGACCCCGGGTCGGGAGAAGCGCTACGCACTCGTGCTCGTGCTGGACCGGTCAGGATCGATGCGTAACGGCGACCCCCCGAAGATCGAGCTGGCCACAGAGGCAGTGGCCCGGCTGGCTGTCGCGGCCGAAGGGCTGGGGATTCGCGTCGCCGTCATCGACTTCATCAACGGCCACGCTCGCCTTGTGAAGCCGTTCGCTGTCGAGTCGCGTCACGTCCAGACGACGCTACTGGATACTGACTGCGGTGGGGGGACACCGCTAGCCGAAGCAATCGGGCTCGCCCGGACGGTTGTCGAGACACAGCGTGACGACCCACTGATCATCACCGTCACCGACGACCGCCCCAGCGACATCGAGGCGGTCACGCGCGAGCTCCAGGCATCGTACGCTCCTGTGTGCTCGTTGACTATCGCGACCGACTGTGATCCCGGGACGTTAGCGCCTGATGCATCGGCGCTGGCGGCGTATTATGAACGACAGGCGGCGGTCTACGACGTCGACGCCATCGACGATCGGCTCGAACAGTTCGCGAGTCTTCTGACCGGACTGTGACTCGTCCGCTCTGAGTTGGCGAGAGGGCAGTCTGTATGGCTCCGGGGGATATCACTACAGATTGGAACGAGCGGCGTGCCGAATGTAGAGGGTGTAGTTACCAACCTATCGTCGTTCTAGTATGCTGGCAATAGTACTGTCATTAACTATATTAGTCAACTGTGTCATGGGTTGTACAGATACGCATAGTCAATAGCCTGTCCATCGTATATCGGGGGATGCCCGAAGAGATACTGTTCGAATTCGAACGGAACATGGACACAGGTAAAGTTGCACAGTACCTTCGAACGGTCGCGGACCACTTGGAGTCCGGTGATGAATTCACCCTCAAATCCGGTACCGAGTCGGTGACACTCACGCCCCCGAAGAGCGTCGAGTTTGAGGTCGAGGTCGAACGCGAAACGTCGAAGTCTGGGGGATCAACGGAGATAGAACTCGAGTTCGAGTTGGAGTGGGACGAAGACGGAACCGGTACTAGCGATCTCAATATCGGGTGAGAAATCTCTCACAAGCCAAAATTGGTACGATATCGAACACGTGGCACAGAGCATCGAGAGGAGAGGCTAGCCCAAACACACCTCGCCTGCATTGGGCGAGGGTGTACAGCGGCAATCGCACGATACGAGACCTGCGCGGTCAGGATCGTTCGATGTCGGCCGCCGATGGATTTGACCCATACAGTGCAGGCACCCAGTTCTGGCCGTCAATCGCCGGGCGTTCGTAGTTGGGATCCTGCTGTCGGTCTGGCAACTCGGTCGGCCCAGGCATGATGTCCTCGTACTCGATTTGTGAGAGGAGATGACTGATACAGTTGAGTCGGGCGTGTTTCTTGATATCGGCGTTGATCACATGCCACGGCGAGTTACTCGTATCCGTGTATGTGAACATCGCGTCTTTCGCCCGCGAGTACTCAACCCACCGCTCTCGAGCTTCGAGGTCGATCGGGCTGAGCTTCCAGCGACGTTTCGGGTCGTTACTGCGCTTCTGGAAGCGTCGTTCCTGTTCTTCATCGCTGACCGAGAACCAGTACTTGATGAGAATGATTCCCGAGCGCATGAGCATCCGCTCGAACTCGGGGGCCGACCGGAGAAAATCTTGGTATTCCTCGTCGGTACAGAAATCCATCACGCGCTCGACGGTCGCACGGTTGTACCAGCTCCGGTCGAACAGCACCATCTCACCGGCCGCTGGGAGGTGCTCAACGTAGCGCTGGAAGTACCACTGACTCTGCTCTCGTTCGGTGGGCTTGCCGAGCGCGACGACTTTCACCACGCGCGAACTCGTCCGGCGAGTGATTCGGTGGATCGTTCCGCCTTTGCCGGCCGCATCGCGACCATCGAAGAGCACGACGACCCGGAGTCCCTGCTCTTTGACCCACATCTGGAGCCTGACAAGTTCCTCTTGGAGCCGCTCGAGTTCCCGCTTGTAGTGTTTCTTCTTAATCTTGCCACTTTTTTTGTAGAGGTTCTCCTCGTCGACAGTGGTCAGTACAGACTCTTCAGCCGGTAACACCGGGTGTTCGGTCATGGGAGCTGGCGCTCCTCATCTCCACCACTGATCGTTGATGCGTACATGTAGACCTATCAATGGTAGTAGTAGATAAACCCCTGCCCCCACGAAACGCAGGTCGCTTCCCCGACTGTGCGGTATGCAGGGAGACGCTCGGCGAACACGCCGGCCCGCCGTAGACGGCGAACCGTCGATATCGAGAAAGTTGGCGTTCATCGGAGCAGCCGCCAGAATCTCGTGTGAACTACCCTACCCCACTCGCTCGCGGCTAACTGAACTGGTATATAAGAACATGCGGCAGTCCGGATCTGCTCGTGCAGACGCCTGTTACGTGTGAACACTCATCCGAACGGAATCTCTCAATATCAACATAATTACCCATATTAAGAAATATGAGAACGCCCAATATAGATGCGGTATAAAAAGGACAGATGAACGACCCAGATGTAACCGATCCACAGTATTATCTCAGTCGAGAACTCTCAGAGCTCGCCTATCAGGAGCGTGTTCTTAGTGAGGGCACGAACGATCGCAATCCACCACTCGAGCGTCTTCGGTTTCTTGCGTTCTTCACTAAGAACACCGACGAGTTCTTTATGAAACGCGTCGGCGGACTCACACAACAGGTCACAGCCGGCGTTACTGTGACGACACCTGACGGCCGCACGCCCAGCGAGCAGTTGGATGCGGTCATTGAGGCCGCACGACCACTGTTCCACCGTCAAGACACTTACTGGCAGACGGAACTCAAACCCGAGCTCGCGGACGTAGGCATCGCGATCCGTGAGTACGACGACCTGAACGGAGAGCAGCGCGACCAACTCCGGACGTACTTCGAGGAGTCCGTTCTCCCCACCCTCACGCCGCTCGCCTTCGATCCCGCCCACCAGTTTCCGTTCATTTCGAACCTCTCCCTCTCGCTTGCCGTCCTCTCGGCGGAGACGGGTGACACGACGTTCACGCGAATCAAGATCCCGCCAAACCAGCCCCGTCTCGTCGACGTTCCCGACACCTCCGAACAGTACATTCTGATCGAGAATCTCATCGAGGCCAACCTCGACATGCTCCTCCCGGGTCTCGACATCCGCGACGTCTCGAAGTTCAGGGCAACGCGGAACGCCGAGGTGCGGCGAAATGAAGAGGTTGCCGAGGATCTCGTCGATATCATCGAGGACGTCCTCGAGCAGCGGCGGTTCGCGACCGTCCTCCGCCTCGAAGTCGACGCAGACATGCCCGATGAGTC
Source organism: Halodesulfurarchaeum sp. (assembly GCA_018334775.1). GTDB lineage: Archaea > Halobacteriota > Halobacteria > Halobacteriales > Halobacteriaceae > Halodesulfurarchaeum. The sequence goes on along the minus strand of JAGXLJ010000062.1, from coordinate 2,994 downwards.
GGTCTCGATTCTGACGGAGCATCTCGATGTCGACGATCACGAGGTTTTCTATCGAGAGGGCCCGATCGACTACGAGGATTTCTTTGGGCTGCTTGAACTGGAGCGGCCGGGGCTCAAACTCCCGTCGTGGACACCACAGCCACATCCGCGACTACTGTCAAAACCGGACGACAACCGAAACGAGACGACAACGATATTCGATGAAATCCGCGAGGACGACATCCTCGTCCATCACCCCTATCACGCGTTCGAGGGCACGGTGCAGCGGTTCCTCGACGCGGCCGCGAGTGACCCGGATGTTCTTGCAGTGAAGGCCGCGATCTATCGGACGGCGAGCGACTCGAAGGTGATTCAGAGCCTCATCGACGCTGCGGACAACGGAAAACAGGTGGCGGTGATGGTCGAACTCAAGGCGCGCTTCGATGAGAAAAACAACCTCGAATGGGTGCGCCGCCTCGAGGAAGAGGGCATTCACGTCGCCTACGGGACTGTCGAGCTGAAGACACACACGAAGACGGCGCTCGTCGTCCGTCGGGAGGAAGATGGAGTCCAACTCTACTCACACGTCGGCACCGGCAACTATCACTCCGAGACTGCCAAAGGGTACTGCGATCTGGGACTGCTGACCGCTGATCGCGCCGTCGGGCAAGACCTCACGAAGGTATTCAATTTCTTCACCGGGCCGACGCTCGACGAACGCTTCCGGAAGCTCCTCATCGCACCAGTGACGATGCGTGAGCGCTTCACAGAGATGGTCCGTCGCGAAGCTGATCACGCCCGTGCTGGCCGACGTGCACGAATCGTCGTGAAGGTGAACGGTCTCGAGGACCCCAAGATGGTCGAAGAACTGTATCGGGCCTCTATGACTGGCGTCGAGATAGACCTCATCGTCCGCGACATCTGCCGACTCCGGCCCGGACTCAAGGACGTCAGCGAGAACATCACCGTGCACTCGATTGTCGGGCGCTTCCTCGAACACGCTCGTATCTTCTACTTCGAGAACGCCGGCGACCCCGACTGGTACATCGGCTCCGCGGACTGGATGACCCGCAACCTCGACCACCGTGTCGAAGCCGTCACGACCGTCGATGCACCACGCCTGCGTAATCAACTCCGATTGGTTCTGGAGGCCTCACTCACTGACAACCGCCGCCGGTGGGTGATGCAAAGCGACGGGAGCTACGAGCATGTCACACCGGACGACGAGCCAGTACGGGACACTCAGGAAATCCTGATGGCGGCCACGGACGCCGCCATCAAGCGTGGTTACGGACCTGGTATGGATGCTAACATGGATCTGATAGAAGAGAGGCTCCTCATCGAGCCAACTTCCGACGCAGGTGTCGAAGATGACCGTGACTTGGCAGCCACCACCGACGATTCCGATAGAGATGAAGAAGGGCACTCGGACAGCGGGACTGAATAGGTTTTTTTGACAGATACGCTGAGCAATCGTATCGTCACGACAGCGAGATGCACGATTTGGCGGTCCGTACGCGAGACGATGGCCGTCGGTAAACGTGTGTGCTGGAGTAGTTTGTTGAAGTCATCTAGCATCTAAAACCACCGGTATTCTCCTCGGTGTTTATATTGGGTTGTAGCCAATAGGATCTATGGAATACACCATCCAGCCCGACGAGCACGTCTCGGAAGGTGTCAAGCGCATCGTCGACGGCAAGATCGAACGAGGGATCGACCACATCGACGAAGGTGACGACCTGCACGAGACGGTCCAGGAAGTTCGCAAGCGCTGTAAAGAGATACGAGCAGCCGTTCGACTCGTCCGTCCGGTCTTACCCACGTACAAGCGGGAGAACGTCCATTACCGAGATGCGGTCCGGCGCCTCTCGGATATTCGCGACGCTCACGCGGCTATCGAGACGCTCGATGACCACCTCCAGCCTGCTGTCGAAGCGCGCGGCGCCCTAGATGACTCGTCGCTCGCCGATATTCGGACGACACTGGTCGATCGACGCGAGACGATGGCTGCTGAACAGGACCTCGAGCGACGACTGGCGGAGGTTCGGGCGGATTTGGTCGAGGGACGAACACGAGTCCCGGATCTGCCGATCGCCACGGAAGGATACGACGCGGTGGCTGGTGGGTTGCGAAAGTCCTACAAACGGGCCCGGAATCGCATGGCCGAAGCGTACGAGGAGCCGGAGTTCGAGCGCTTTCACGAGTGGCGCAAGCGGGTCAAGTACCACCGCTACCACACCCGGCTCCTCCGGCGTGTGTGGGTAGACCCGATGAAACGCCGGCGCGCAGAACTCAAAGAGCTGTCCGATATCACCGGCTACGAGAACGACCTCGCGGAGTTCGAAATGGTGATGAACGACGAGGAACTGTTCGCCCCAGAGACCAGAGCGATACTGCGTGAGATAATCACTGCGAAGCGGTCTGAATTCCACCGCTTAGCTCGCCCCTTGGGCGAGCGGCTCTTTGCTGAAGACCCTGACCAGTTGGTCAATCGTCTCGGTGTCTATTGGACGGCGACACACGAATACGACCCTGCCCCGTAACGAGTCGGCGCTGGCTGGTTCGCACCATTCATTCAGCAGGACCGCCGAAACTTATCAGCTATTAAGAAATTAAACAGCGCCGTCCGACCGGGTCTCTGGGTACACCTTCGTTTCCGATTTATCCACCACAGGGGAGTGAGGCCATGACGACACGACGAATTCATCCCAGCAAGGGGAGCCTTCCGGCGCTCTCGCTCCCGCCAGGAGCGCTCGCGAAAACCGATCAGCAGCATTGCTACTACGTCGATGGCGAGCCTCCGACCATCGTACCGATCGAACATCGTATCCGACTCGATTTCATGGCCGCCGGTTTGATTCGTTGCTCACAGCTCCTCGACCAGCACAACCCGCGGACAGCTGATTCCAGTGAAGCGGACCCGTGACATCCTCCCCATCGTGAACGACGGGGCTTCCCACACGGTGGGAATGCCAGTCAGTCGTCATTGGCAGTGGGTTTCGATCCCCTTTCTCC
>JAGXLJ010000061.1 GCA_018334775.1 Halodesulfurarchaeum sp. | reverse complement strand
ACCGGTGGCGCTGGACTTCCGGTCGTGAATCTTGGTGGGTGTCCACCGAACCCAGATTACGTCCTGTTGACACTTGCGACGGTCCTGAACGGGCATATACCGGAGTTAGACGAGTATCACCGTCCCATGCCGTTCTACGAACCGCTGGTGCATGACAATTGCATGCATCGGGGGTACTTCGATCGCGGGGAGTTTGCCGACACGCCGGGAGCGGCCGAAGGCTGTCAGCTGAAAAACGGATGCAAGGGACCATATACGCACTGTGACGACCAGTCCAGGCTGTGGAATGACGGTACCTCGGTCTGCCTGAATGTCGGTGCCCCCTGTATCGGTTGTATGGAACCGGGATTCTGGGATCGGTTCTCACCCTTCCAGCAGGAACTCGAAGGCAGTGGAGTCCTGGGCAGCATCAGCGCAACCCAGGCTGGTGCGGCAGGCGTGGCCGCCGGGGCCATCGGAATCGGCGCCCACCTCGGCCGTCGGGCGATGGGGTATGGGAAATTCGAATCCGCCGAATCAGGCGGCGAAGAAGTCGAATCGAAGAGTTCGGACTGATAAACATACCGCCATCACACAACAATGCCAGAAATCGACATCGACCCGACGACACGAATCGAAGGCCACCACGGGATTCACCTGGAGGTCGACGAAGACGGCACCGTCACGCACGCTGAGAGTAAAATGGAGATGTTCCGGGGGGCGGAGATCGTCACACTCGGTCGGCCACCATCGGATGCCCCGCAGATCACGGGCATGGTCTGTGGTGTCTGTTTCCTCTGTCACCGGCTTTGTTCGTCGAAGGCGGCCGAGGACGCCGCGATGAACGCAGATGGCATCGACTTCGGTGGGCCGCCCGACAATGCGGTGTTGCTCCGGGATGCCGTCGAAGGGATATTCTACCTCTGGAATCACGCGGTCCATCTGTTCGCGCTGGTGGGCCCGGACTACAGCGACGCAGTGGCCGGGACAGGCTTTGACCGCCTCGATCCATTGGAAGGCGACGGGTACATGGGAGCGATGGAGAACCAGCGTAAGATTATGAAGGCGCTGGCCCAATTCGGTGGCCGCGCACCCCACCCGGTCTCCTACGTCCCGGGCGGACTGGCTACGAACGCGGATGCCACGACGATCGAGTCGGTCAGATCCAGGGTTGCGGAGGTGAGCAACTGGCTTGGAGCGACCGAAAACGTCCCACAGGTCCTCGAGAACGTGCAAAACGGCGAATTTGATCCGTCCCTTGGACCGGGTCTCCACGATATCGTTTCGATTCTGGTCGGCGCTGCACAGGAAGGGGCCGCAGGGATCGGCGAAGGTCCGGGTCGGTACTACAGCAACGGGATGTTCGAGCAACCGGGGGAAGACGACCTCTACCTCAAACGAGGTGTCTATCGCAATGGTTCGGTCGAGCTGATGGACAAAGAGGAAATCATCGACGGGATCACCGAAGACACGGAGTACGCCTGGTACACGGACGAATCTGGCGGTGATCCCACCAAAGCCCAACCGCCAGAGCCGAAACCTGAGAAGGAGCAGGCCTATTCGTGGGGTAAAGCGCCGCGGTTCGAAGGTGACTCTATGGAGGTAGGCCCACTTGCTCGAATGGTCATCTCCGATCTCGATCCGTTTGATTTGCGTGCTGCCCTCGGTGGCGGTGCGGCCAAAAGCAACACCCTCAATCGACTGATTGCCCGGGCTCAAGAAGCCCTGGTCGTCCGGGACAAAGTCATGGATTGGCTGGACGCCATTGATCCGGCGAAACCATTCATGGCCGACGACTGGACGGACGACTTCACCGGGAAGGGCGTCGGACTCTTCGAACCGTCACGTGGGACCCTCTCCCATTACATGGACGTGCAGGACGGCGAGATCGAGCGCTACCAGATCATCACGCCGACGATCTGGAACCTCGGTCCACGGGACGCAAATGGCCAACCAAGTCCCCTCGAAGAGGGCGTGCAGGGTGACGTGGTCCAGAACATGGACAATCCGATGAACGTCCTCAGAACGATTCGCTCGATGGACCCATGTCTGGCCTGCTCGGTCCACGTGCAAAGTCCAGAAAAAGAATACGAAGCCGACATCGAACCGGTCGCCCCCGACATCGGGGGCAGGAGGTGTTAATGACCGATAAACGCACCGACGGCGGGACAGCGGAGGGGACAGTCGGAAGCCATGACTCCAGTGGCGGATTCCTCACTCGATTGTGGGTGAAGGTCGCCAAACGATACGAGCGGTTCCAGCACCTCGACAAGGAGGACAAGCAGGTCATCGACATACACGGCTATGGCACGATCATTTCCCACTGGCTCCTCCTCGTCTTTATGATCACGACGACCCTTACGGGGCTTTCGAAGTGGTTGGGTGTCTACGGTCCGCTTAACATCGGCATTTGGGGTGGCTACAATCCGGCCTTCCTGACCCACGTTTGGACCGGCCTGTTCCTCGCCATTGTTGCCTTTATCATCTATCCGTTCTACGCCTTTGTCGTCGACAAGAAACAGTTCATCATGACATGGGAGCAGATTCAAGAAAATATCGTCATCGGACTTGCGTTCCTCGGGTTGGCGAGTTACATCCCGGGATACAAGAAGTCCCGTCGATGCATCGAAGCGGACACCGGTCACTGGGTCGGTCACCATCCGATGCAGACCGCCTTCTGGTACGTGACGTGGTTCTTTGTCGGCCTCCTCACGCTGACTGGGTTCGCCCTCTGGTCGAATTTGTGGGCCGAATCTTCGTGGTGGATCGACGGGTTAGGATTTCTGCAGGCCTGGTTCGGCTTCGAGGCACTCCTCAGGATTCATCTGGTCTCGACTGCGTGGGTACTCGCCGCAGTGGCCTTGCACGCCTATTTCGCCTTGATGCCGAGTAACTGGGATATCCTCAAATTGATGGTTGACGGCAACCTCTACGGCTGGCTCATCAGTGACGAGAACCGGCCGGAACACAAAGGAACGACCAGGTCGAAAGACGCCATGATCGGTCCGTTAGCCGGTATCTCTCGGCTGTTCGGTACCGGCCCTGAAGTGCAGGAACAGCTTTCAGAACCCACTGAAACACCAGAAAGCGAACCCGCTCAGAGTACGTCAACCGGTGCAGACACGGACGATGAGACGTGACTATGGCACACACAGGAGACCCCGACGGACAAACCGAACTCGCTTCCACACCCATCGCGGAGAGTGACGAGAACGCCACCGCCATCGCAGTCGTGGCCGTCGGGAATCCGATAATGGGGGATGATGGAATCGGTGCGCAGGTCCTCGAGACCCTCGAAACCTCGACCGTCAGCGAACGGTCCGACGTTACCCTAGCAAACGGCGGGACGACAGCGTTCTTCGCCCTCGAGGCGATGAGCGGGTGCGATCGGGCGATCGTCGTTGACGCCATTTCGACTGGTGCGGAGCCGGGAACCATCCACACGTTTCGGTACGTCGACGGAGCCTTCGCGGATGACGTCCCGGAAATGACGATGCATGACTTTTCCTTCGCGGAGGCGTTGCAGGCTGGTCGCGACGCCTACGAGATACCGGAGGAGGTGCTGATCTTCGGAGTCGAACCGAAACGGATCGAGATGTCGATGGAACTGAGCGAGGAGATCGAACAAACGGTCCCGGATCTCGTGGATCTCATCCACGATGAACTCCCCGAGCGGCCACCGTGACCACGGAACGCCCGGTAGCATTAAGCTGGCGGCGACGGCATTCGCTATGCAGAAGGACACGATATGACCCATATTTCCCCACCGATGATCCGATTACCCGCCGACCGAGCGGCCGAGGTGAACACACTATGACCACGAGCTGGTATTGCACCGACTGTGAGACCCGAATCGACTCCGAATCGATCACCGAGCACGAGGAACAAGGCCATACCGTCAAAGGGGTGATACGCCCCGACCGCCTCCTCGGCAATGACCCCTGGAACATGCAGGTCGAAATCGACGGGGAGCTCAACGGAACCACCCCGGTCAGGGAAGACGGAGGTGAGAGCTGATGTGTCTGGGAATTCCCGGCGAGATCCTCGAAATCGACGGCCAAACCGCTCGGGCGGAGTTCTGGAACGTCGAGAAAGCGGTTCGACTCGACATCGTGGGCGACGACGTCGAGGAGGGCGATTACGTTCTCAATCACGCGGGCTTTGCGATACGCAAGATTCCGGACGATGAGGTCGAGGAGACGATGGAACTATACGAATCACTCTTGAGCGGCGACGAGGAGGACGCCTTGGAGGAAATCGGCGCTACCGACGCCACACTCGAGTTCGGCGACCGACCGGCCGCCGTCGAAGAGGGTGACACCCCCGTTGCCTCGACGAACCGGATGCCCCGAGGACCGGGTGACGCCCGCACCGGTACCGAGGATTCCGACCCTGATCCGCGGCCGGAAACCGATGAGTAGCGATCAAACCCTGCAGTTTCGGAACCCCGACCAGGCCGACCAGTTGGCCGAGCGATTGGAAACGTTGATGGCTGACATCGACGAGCCAGTGACCTTGATGCACGTCTGTGGTTCTCACGAGCAGGCAATCGCCAAGTTCGGGCTCCGGAGCTTGTTGCCCGACGGCCTCTCAGTGCGGATGGGACCGGGGTGTCCGGTTTGTGTGACGAACATGCCCGAGGTCGACGAAGCCGTCGCTGTCGCGGAACAGGGAGCGATCGTCGCAACGTACGGCGACATGTTTCGAGTGCCTGGAACTCAAAAGAGCCTCGCGGACGCCAGGGCGGATGGCGCGGACGTCGAAGTGGTCTATTCTGCGAGCGAAGCGGTCGAACTCGCCGCGGAGCACCCCGACCGAGAGGTCGTTTTCTTTGCGACCGGGTTCGAGACGACGGCGGCCCCGACTGCCGCCATTTTGGCAAATGACCCACCCGAGAATTTCTCAGTCCTCTCAGCGCACAAATACGTGCCACCCGCGATGGAGGTCGTGGCTGAGATGCCGGATGTCGATATCGACGGCTTCCTCGCTGCGGGTCATGCAGCGACCATCACCGGCTATGGTCTGTTCGAACCCTTTGTCGAGGAGTTCGAGTTGCCAATTGTGGTGGGTGGATTCGAACCGATCGACGTATTGCTCGGGGTCGAACGGCTTCTTGAATATATCAAGGCTGACGTGGCTGGACTCGAAAACGCCTACCCTCGCTGTGTCTCGAAGGAAGGCAACGAGCAAGCACTGGAGACGATGTGGTCGGTGTTCGAAACGACGTCCGGGGAATGGCGCGGAATCGCCGAAATTCCCGGCGCGAACCTCGTCATCCGGGACGAGTACGCTGCCTACGATACCCGCGAACGGTTCGACGTCGAACCGGCCAGTGGTGGCCCTGATCCGCTGACAGAGCAGTGCATCTGTGGGGATATCATGGCCGGAAAGGCAGACCCGGACGAATGTGAACTGTTTGATGAGGAGTGCACGCCGGGGAACCCGGTGGGCGCCTGCATGGTGAGTAGCGAAGGCACGTGCAAGATCTGGCACGAATACGGGGGCCACCCCGACTTCTAACAATGGCAGAGAACCAATCGACAGATATGGACGATTCCGAAGATGTCGTGACCCTCGCCCACGGTGCAGGCGGTGGAGCGATGCGGTCGATGTTGCAAGACCTCGTTGTTCCCAGGTTTGCCGGGAACGGAGCCGCGACCGACGGGACCGAAGTAGCGGACGACGGCGATACACCCAGGGTCGGGCTCCCGGAACTCGACGACGGTGCCGTCCATCCAGTCGGGGACGATGGGGCGCTCGTGGTTACGACTGATAGTCACGTCGTCAAACCCTTGTTTTTCCCGGGCGGGGACATTGGCCGGCTTGCGGTAGCCGGCACCGTCAACGATCTGGCGATGATGGGAGCGACCGAGCCGACTGCCCTGACCTGTTCGCTTGTTCTCGAGGAGGGAACTCCAACTTCGGACGTCCAACGCGTGATCGAATCGATGGCAGCGACCGCCGAGGAAGCGGACGTTTCTATTTCCACAGGCGACACGAAAGTGATGGGAAATGGCGATGTGGATGGGATCGTGATCAATACAGCCGGGGTCGCCTATCTGGATGGGAACGCCCCAGTGAGTGATGCGGGTCTGGACCCAGGCGATGCGCTCATTGTGAGCGGTCCAATGGGAGACCACGGTATCGCACTGCTCTCCGCCCGGGAAGGGTTCGACTTCACGGGCGACCTCGAAAGCGACGTTGCGCCGGTCAATGGATTCGTTGGGGCGGCGATGGATGCCGGTCGGATCACCGCCATGAAAGACCCGACTCGGGGCGGACTAGCGAACGCCCTGAACGAGATGGCCGAGAAGGCCGACGTCGGCATCGATATCGACGAACAGCGAATCCCGATCTCGGGGGCGACTGCATCGGCTGGCGAAGTGCTTGGCATCGACCCGCTTTCGGTTGCTAATGAGGGGAAAGTCGTCATGGGCGTCGATCAGAACGATGCCAAAGCCGTTCTCGAAGCGATCCAGGCCTGTCCAGGTGGCAAAGACGCGGAAATCGTCGGCCAGGCGTCTGAAGACCATACTGGACGAGTCGTCGTCGACACCGGCTTTGGCCGGCGCTACCTGAGTGAACCGGAAGGTGAAGCACTCCCCAGGATCTGTTAATGCACGAGATCAGCATCGCAAAGGGTATTCTGGACCGGGCCTTGGAAGCGGCGGACGCGCACGGGGCTGACCGCATCGACGAGTTGACGCTGGAGATCGGACGTGTGACCCATGTCAACCCCGAACAACTCGAGTTTTGTCTGGAAGCCATTACCGAATCCACACCGGCAGCGGATGCGACGATCCGTACCCAACCTGTCGAGCCAGTAGCCGCGTGTGACTGTGGCTGGCGGGATACGCCGGATGAGTTAGCACTCGCCGGCGGGTTCGCCCCAGACATCAAGTGTCCCGAGTGTGGTAATCGAGCCGAACTCGTATCGGGACGAGAATGTCGGCTGAGTAGCATCGAAGTCCCCGATGAAACAACAATGGATCGACCGGCGACACGGGCCGAAAACCCCCAGTGACACAGATACTCTTTTTTTCC
>JAGXLJ010000060.1 GCA_018334775.1 Halodesulfurarchaeum sp. | reverse complement strand
CGTTGGGAAGAACCCGATCAAAAAGGCCTACGAGACCGGTCGAGGCCGAGTCCGGGTCCGCGCCGATTACAAGATCGAAGCGGGCGAAAAAGGCGACCGCATCGTTCTGACTGAACTGCCCTATCAGCAGAACAAATCCAAACTGGTCGAACGCATCGCGGACATGGTCAAGGAAGGGAATCTCGAGGGCGTCCGAGACCTCCGTGATGAGTCCGACCGGGACGGGATTCGGGTCGTCATTGAACTGAAGCGGACCGCGAACACGGACATCGTCGAGAACCGCCTCTTAGAGAGCGTTTTAGAGCGGACCTTCGGCGTGATCAACCTCGCGTTGGTCGATGGGAATCCCGAAATCCTGTCGCTCAAGCAACTGCTCCAACACTATCTCGATCATCGACGCGAGGTCGTTCGCCGGCGCTCCGAACACGATCTGGCCGAAGCAGAAGATCGAGCCCATATCCTCGAAGGGCGCCTGCATGCGCTTGCAAACGCTGAAAACGTCGTCGAATTGATCCGAAACTCCGAGGATCGGGACGCCGCGAAAGCGGGTCTCCAGGCGGAATTTGACTTCTCTGCCGAGCAGGCCCAACACATCGTGCGGATGCAACTCGGGAGTCTCACCTCACTCGAGCGGACGGAGATCGAAGCGGAGTACGAGGACCTGCAGGCCCATATCGAACGCCTGAATACGATCCTGGAAAACGAGGCGGAACTCCGAGCAGTCATTCGAGATGAACTCTTGGAGCAACAGGCGGAATACGCGAACGAACGCCGGACCAAGATCGTCGAAGCCGACGGCGAAGTGACGGATGAAGATCTGATTCCCCAGGAAGACGTGCTCATCACGCTCTCGGACGCGGATTACATCAAACGAGTCCCGATGGACGCCTTCACAGCCCAGCACCGGGGGGGCAAGGGAATCATCGGCACGGACCTCAAGGAGGGAGATCACGTTTCGGCTGCATTCACGGCCCGCACGCACGACTCCCTCCTCTGTTTCACCGATGCGGGCCAGGTCTACCGACTCAAGGCTTACCAGGTCCCGGAGATGTCCCGGACCGCCAGGGGGACCTCCGCTATCAACCTCCTCGATCTGGACGACGGTGAGAACCTCACCGCCGTCGTGGCGACCCGAGATGTCGACGAAGACCAGTACATGACGATGGTCACACGGAACGGATACGTCAAACGGACCCCCGCTACCGAGTTCGAAAACATCCTCTCGACGGGGATCATCGCCACGAAACTCGAGGGAGCTGACGAATTGGTCGACGTCGAAATCACCGACGACGAGTCACAGATCGTCATCGGAACCCGAAACGGCCGGGCGATTCGGTTCGATGAGACCGACGTTCGCTCGATGGGGCGGACAGCCCGGGGTGTCCGTGGGATCACGCTCGAATCTGGCGATGAAGTCGCCGGGATTACTGCTGTTCGTCCCGACGACGATCGGGACCTTCTCACGGTCACGGAAACCGGGTATGGAAAACGGACGTCGCTGTCCGAATACCGGCCGCAGTCCCGGAATGGGAAGGGGCTCATGGACATCAAGACCGAGAACCGAAACGGGAAGGTCGCAACCCTCCAGGTCGTCTCTGATGAGGATCATGTCATCGGCATGAGCGAACGCGGGCAACTCGTCCGAATCCCGGTTTCGGAAGTCTCGAAGATCGGACGGAACACCAAAGGGGTGCTCGTCATGCAGGTCGAAGAGACTGATCGACTCGCCGCCGTGAGTATCTTCCGGCCGATGGACGCCGAGACAGACTAACTCCCGGTCTCGACACCATTTTCGATCGGTGGGACCGGCCCCGTGACATATAGTGTGCGAGAGCGTAGCCACAGATATTCATGGAGACGCTCCAGACGCTCGTCGGCGATGCCAAACTCGTGGCCTTCACTGGAAAGGGAGGCGTCGGCAAAACCACCTGTTCGGCGGCGACAGCCGTTCGATTCGCAAACGAGGACGAACGGACTCTGTTGCTCTCGACCGACCGCTCACCTTCCCTCAGTGACGTCCTCGGCGTGGATGTGTATGGCGAACTCACGTCCGTCCCGGATGTTGAGGGTCTTGACGCCTTGGAGTTGGACTTTGATGCAGTCGCCGAACGGTGGAAAGCCGAATTCGGTGATGAAGTCTACGCCCTCGTTTCCTCGTTCATGTCCGTCGATCGTTGGGTCGTCGATTACTTCGCCGAGGCACCAGGCATCGCAACCCAGTTTGCCCTGGCCTATCTCCTCGAATTCTATCGGGGCGATACGTACGATCGTATCGTCTGGGACACGGCGCCCGCCGGAGCGACCATCGGGCTCATCGAACTGGAAGAAAAACTGTATGCCCATCTCGGGGACGCTCCAAAGTTTTACGCGAAACTCCGGGCAGCGATCAGTCGGGACGTGGCCCAGGACCCAAGCGAACTACTCGAAAAATGGCGCGTCCTCGCAGAGGACTGTTTGGCAATGGTCCAAAACGACGACACGGCCTTCGTCGTCGTAACAAATCCCGAAACACTCGCAGTGGCCGAGACTGACCGGATCACGAGGGACCTCTCGAAACGAGACATATCAGTTGGGGCAGTGATCGCCAACCGACTCCTTTCGGCTGAGCTCTGTGATTGTGACTTTCATACCGAACGTGTCGCGATGCAAAAAGAACACCTCGCAGAACTCGAGGCAGCCTACGGAGACTCGCCTGGATTGGTCGCAGTACCTCAGTTCCCCGCAGATATCGATGGGAGAGAACCGCTGGCCGATGTCGCCACCTGGGTGTTCGATCGGTCCGATTGGAAGAAATCAACCACCGCCGAGTGAGCGAATTTACTCCGTATACGGGGCACAAACCCGTTCGATACCTTCAGTGAAGGACACCGACGGAACCCATCCGGTGGCCTCTCGAATGCGGGAGGCGTCTGCGAGCGTATCATGGACGTACACGTCGTCCGGAATGGGATTTCCGACGTATTCGGGTTCGACTTCGGTGCCGAGTTCGTCGTTGAGTAGTTCGACGACAGTGTTGAACGAATACTGGGTTTCGGTCCCCGCGTTGTAGACCCCCGACAGATCTGCCTCTGCTGCCCGGATAGTCGCGTTGACGATGTCTTCCACGTGAGTGAAATCCCGCGTTTGGGTCCCATCGCCGTAAATCACGGGGGACTCGCCGTTCGCAATATCATCGGCAAATTGGGCGATGATGTTGGCGAACTCCCCTTTGTGTCCCTCGGCGCCGCCGGCCATGCCCTGATAGACCGAGAAGTACCGAAGCCCCGCGACCGTGAGATCATCGTAGTAGTTGTCGTAATACTCCGCGTAGCGTTCGCGGGCGAGTTTCGAGGCCTCGTAGCCAGTGCGTGCTTTGACTGGCATGGACTCGGGAGATGGCTCAGTTCGATCGCCGTAGATCGATGAGGTCGTCGCATACACCACTGTATCTCCCCCATCTTGGACGAACTGTTCGACCGCATTCACGAAGCCCTCCACGTTGACGCGGGCACCACGCTGAGGGTCCTCCTCGTGCATCTGCATCGAGGAGAGTGCAGCGAGGTGAAAGAGCACGTCCACGTCAGTCGGCAACCCGTCTTCGAGGACGCTTCGTTCCCTGAAATCGACGGCATCGATGAGGTTCTCTTCGGTGCCCAAAAAGAGGTCATCGACGACGATGACGTCGTTGTCTGCCGCCAGTGCGTTGGCGAGATTCGAACCGATGAATCCGGCGCCGCCGGTAACGAGCACTCGGTTATCTTGCATAATGAAACTCTCACGGGTCCAGGAATTAAGCCTCCCGGTTTTCCCAGTTTGGCCCCGTTCACGTGCCGGGGGTTTTATGAAACGAAGCCATCAATCTATTTCCAATGTCCTCTATCGAGCTCACCGCGAGTCAGAAAACAATTCTGCGGGCCCTGGTTGACCGCTATACACAGGCGGAAACTGCTGTAAAAGGCGAAACGATCGCCGACGAAGTCGACCGAAATCCGGGCACGATCCGGAATCAGATGCAGAGTCTCAAAGCCCTCCAACTGGTCGAAGGCGTTCCGGGACCCAAGGGCGGCTACCGGCCCACAACGAACGCGTTCGAAGCCCTCGAAATCGAGCAGATCGACTCGCCTGCTGTGGTCCCCGTTCGACGTAACGGCGAACCCGTCGAGGACGTCAACGTCCAGAACATCGATTTGAAAACCGTCTTCAATCCGGATCTCTGCCGCGCCGAAATCGAAGTTCGTGGTTCGATCAAAGAGTTCCACGAGGGCGATTCAGTCTCTGTCGGGCCGACCCCGATTTCGAAACTCCGCGTCGATGGCAGCGTCGATGTTAAAGACGAAGCCAACAACGTCCTCATTCTCAAAATCGAGGACATGGTCGCACCGACCGAAGAACCTGACCACTAGCAGGACCCACTCATCCGGGGAGCGAAGATAACCGGGTTCGATCCGTATACTAGCTATGGCGCGCTTTACCCGTCGGTCTTGGATCGATGCCCCGCTCGATACGGTCTGGGAGTTCCATTCGAAAATCGAGGGACTCACTGCGCTGACTCCTTCACTGGCGGGGTTAGAGGTCGAGGCACTCAGGGTTCCGGACGACGGGGACAAATTGATCGAAGGCTCGGAGATCGACCTCTCAGTCGGACCAATCCCCGGTGGCCCCCGACAGCAATTTACCTCGGTCATCGTGAAACGAGACCGAACAGAGACTGAAGCGACGTTCGTCGACGAAATGCGGGACGGACCGATGGAGAGATGGCGACACGAACATCGATTCGTCGCCGACGACGGCGGCACGGTACTCATCGATGAAATCAATTACGAGACCGGTTTCGGACCAACCATCGACCGACTCCTCAACGGAGGATTCGCCGTCGCGTTCTGGTACCGGCACCGGAAAACCCGCGAGAAACTCGCCAGTGCCTAACCTTATAGTGGAACTACCCGAAAGACCGTTTGTATGACTGATGTTATCGTCGTCGGCGGCGGCCCCGCCGGCCTTGGAGCGGCACTGTTTACGGCCAAAAACGGCCTCGAAACGAAGGTCTTTGATACAGATGGAACCTGGATGCACAAGGCACATCTGTTCAATTATCTCGGCATCGAGAGCATCGATGGCACCGAGTTCATGGAGGAGGCCAGGGCCCAAGTCGAAGGGTTCGGTGCCGAAATCCACGACGAGGAAGTTACTGGGGCCGCAAACTTTGATGATCACTTCCTGGTCGAAACGGACGAGAACGACTACGAAGCCGACTACCTGGTACTCGCGACCGGCACTGACAGAACGCTTGCAAAGGACCTCGGGTGTGAATTGACCGATCGAGCAGTCGTCGACGTCGACGTCACGATGGAGACCAGTGTCGAGAGCCTGTACGCAACCGGTGCAATGGGACGAGTCGAAGAGTGGCAGGCCCAAATCGCCGCTGGTGATGGAGCGGCCGCTGGCCTCAACATCCTGTCCGACGTCAAAGGCGAGAAGTTCCACGACTTCGATACGCCCGAGGACGCGGCCTAATTCAGGTCTCCGGATAGGACTGCTGTCGATCGATTGCGGTGACTTCCTCGGCGAGATCCGTCCGATGGACGACTAGATCAGTCGTCGTCACGATCCCGGTCAGTGTCCCGTCCTCCGTCACAACCAGTTTTTTGATGCCGTATTCCTGCATCCGTTCGATCGCGGATTCCGCCGTGGCATCGGGGTCGATCGTCACGAGGTTCGGACTCATCGCTCGTGAGACCGGTATGTCACCAAACGGTCGTTCGGTCCCCGAACCCGCAGCCAAAATGTCCGTCTCGGTAATGATCCCGACGGGTTCCTCCCCGTCGACAACAAGCACACTGCCAACCCGATTGCCAAGCATCTCGTTCACGGCTGCGTCCAACGTCACACCGAGCGGGACGGTGATGAGTTTCGTCGACATTAATTCTGCAAGTGACATGTATATCTGTTCGGTGACCACACCCTCAAAACTTGTGGCCGGTTCTCACACTCGGTCACTGAGCCGGGAGACAACTGCGGATATCGAGCGCAGGGCCCCGGCCTCACGGTCCAGGTGAAGAAAATCCATGCCCGTTCGCTGGGCAAACAACGCATCTGAACTCGCGTCACCGATGTAGACCGCTGGGGGTTCTTTCGCCTGCCCTTCGAGACGCTCGAAGAACGTCGTCGCCGGTTTCATGTGCTCCACGGCGTCCCGGGTCGCACCACGGCCGATTATGTGGTCGATTACAGGGTCCAGATCCGCCGACTCGACGAACGTCTCGACGACGGACTCGGGAGAGTTGCTGATAATCGAAATCGAAGCGTCGTTCGCGAGCGAAGGGAGTTCCTCGACGTCGGCAAACGGCCCGATACTGTCAGTACGGATGGCGGCGTTTTTCTCTCGAACATACGTTCGGTGCCGAACAGGCCACAGGTCTGCTGGTGGGACACCCAACGTGTTGGCTGCCTGATCAAAATCTCGCAAATTCGTCGGGTACAACAGTTCTCGACTGTTTTGGGTGACCTCGATGTCGAAGGTTCGAAGCGTCTCATCGAGCGCTCGGTGAAGCCATGTGAGATCAGACTCAGAATCGAGCAAAACGCCGTCCATATCGAAGACGACGTGCATGTGACCGTATAGAGCTTCGTCGGGGTTGAGTCCACCGATTCCGGCCG
The DNA here is from genome assembly GCA_018334775.1 of Halodesulfurarchaeum sp. GTDB lineage: Archaea > Halobacteriota > Halobacteria > Halobacteriales > Halobacteriaceae > Halodesulfurarchaeum. The sequence continues at coordinate 390 of JAGXLJ010000060.1, read as the reverse complement.
GAGTTAATACCCTTCGGCCGGGTCCGCCGGACCTGCAAAGCTGCTGTAAAGCACCGCAAAGTACACCAAGACGAGTGGGAGGAAAATCGCAAGGACCACCGTCATCATCTTCAGTTGGAGCTCCGACACGGCCGCTTCAAAGACCGTGAGCCCGGTGCTCGGATAGATGACCGGGAAAAGCAACACGGCCACCAAGGCGATCAGGCCGAACAACTGAACACCAGAGACGATGAACGCCGCCCGGTACTGCTCGCTTTGAAGGAGCCAGAGGTACGTGAGTCCGAGGACGGCTGTCAACGCGACAAGTCCAAGGACGACCGGATGGACGACCTTTGTCGCCATCCCATCGACAGCGACGTACAGGTACCCAACGGTGACTACGGCCAACAC
>JAGXLJ010000059.1 GCA_018334775.1 Halodesulfurarchaeum sp. | reverse complement strand
CCGAGACGCGGGACTGAAGATGGTCGAATTGGACCTGTTCGGTTTTGGTCGTCTCCATGAGGGCATCAGCGAGGGTCGCCTGTTTCTCCTCGCTGACTGTGCCCGAATCGATTTCATCGATGAGCTGATCGACCAAGGACGCCTCGGCCGCTGGGTCCTCGGACTCACTTGAGTGGTTGTCTGTCCTTGGAACCGAATCGGACTGTGAATCTGTTTTCTGGGCCGCCACTTCAGCGACTGTCGGTTCCGAATCCGACGTGTCAGACGCGGTTTCCTCTCGCCTGCCACTCGACCCCTCGTCGGGGCTCGTCGAGTAGAGATCTTCACTCGTGCGCTCTTGGGTTTCGGTTCGCTCTGTCGTCTCAGACCCCTCTTGGGAATCGTCACCGTTAATCCCATTTCCGGCGGTGTCGACCCCCTCGTCGGTTGGTGTCTCCGAGGGCATGGATTGCATGGCCGACTCGGATTCACTCGACTCCGCCTCGTTTGGATTCGATCCCCCGATTATCTCGGCGTCGTCGTTGGGCAACTCGTGTCCTTCAGGGGTCAAACCAGTATTTGAGTCCGGTGTCGCCGAGTCACCTGTCAGATCTGACTTTGTTGCGGCCTGGCGCTCACTTGCCGATTCGCCGGTGGCCGGCTCCACCTCGATCGCTGGTTCGTCGAGGAGCGGACTCGGATCCGTCCGGTCGTCCATCCGAATCCCGTACACTGTCGTCATCGACTCGCCGGGGTCGATCTCACGCTCGAACCGAAGCGTTCCATCGCTTCTAGCGTTCCAGTCATCGCTGCCGTAGTCAGGGTGAAAGCCGATTTGATCGATGTCGAACTGTTCGGGGACTGACTCTGTCAACTCGAGGGCCACGGGTTCGTCCCGGTTGGATTTGATTGAAAGGGTCACTGCCGGGACCGGGAATCCCTCCGCGTCGAACGATTTACTCACTTGCACGCCGTCCACTTGGACGACCTGTTCCTCAGTCACGAGAACCACCTCGTCGTATCATGTCTATCACGGTCTAACGGGCGGTCACGCATAAAAGCCGCTTTCACGTGATGTCGATTCGGTCCCCGATCTCCAGGAGGTCGATGGTCTCTGGATACTCCCGGGACCGACGATGCTCGAAGAGGGCCGTCGGGTCGGCCGTCAGTCCCTTCCACATGTCCCAATGGCTCGGCAGCAGTCGATCCAGGTGGAGCGTTTCGGCGAGATCCATGAGCTGGGTCTCGTCGTTATACCACTTGGTCCGCTTTGGCTCCCGTGTTTCTTTGTCAGGAATGCGCCCCACACTTCCAAACGCCAGGATTCCCAGGTCGATGTCGTACGTCCGGCCAACGGAATCCATTTTTTCGCCTGGTTTCGTATCCCCGCCGTGAAAGACGGTCGTTCCGTCGTATTCGAAGAGATAACTGACCGGTTCGATGGCGTCAGGGTCCACAGCGGGTTCCACATGGACTGTGAGGGCCCCGAATTCGTGGGTCTCTCCGGGTGACACCACCTTGAATTGGTCCTCGAGAACCCCGTAGTTCTCGGTCCAGGCTTCCGTTTCACGGGCCTTCTCTACGCTCGCTCCTGGCCCGAGGAAGGGTGCGCCGGTTCCTGTGAGGATCGGTGCCTGGCTCGGTCCGTGGACGTGATCGGTGTGTTCGTGGGTTGCCAGGACTGCGTCTGCCTCGGTCACGTTCTCGGGTTCGAACGGGATCGGGATCATCCGGACCGTTCGTGGCGGATCACCTGTCCCTAGATACGGGTCGATAAACAGGGTCGTCCCGTCTCCGGCTTTGAGCACGAACCCGTTGCACCCCAGATACCACAGTGCGATCCCGTCCGGTTCCGCCTCCGCGACCGCCGTGGGGAGCCAGTCCCCCCAATCGCTATGAACCTCCATGATTGGGTGCAGGGGTGGACAGTCCTAAGCCACTTCGGGTTCCAGACGCCTGCTCCCGGACCGGGTGGGTTATCCCTTCGAAACGGATAGACCGGCGTAATGAGCGACTCCGAGGGCTGGGATGGCGATCTCAGGGACACTGGGCTCGCCCTCAAACACGATCGGGAGTGGGATTACGAACTCGACCGCGTCGCGGATGCTGTGGCAGAACGGGATGCCGATACGGTTGCCCTCCAGTTTCCGGAAGGGCTCAAACGACGGGCAGCGGGTGTCGCTGACGACCTCGACGAACTCCTCCCCGAGAAGGTGCGGATTTACATCTCAGGCGAGGCAAATTTCGGGGCCTGTGATCTCGACACCGATCTCATGCGACGATCCGACGTGTTCGTCCATTTCGGTCACTCTCCGATGGTCGAAGGCGGGGACGTCATCTACGTGCCACTCTTTTCGAACGTGGACGTCGAACCGATTCTCGAGGAAGCTGTGGGGCATCTCGAAGGGGACGAGGTGGGCCTGGTTACGACGGCCCAGCACATGAACAAGTTCGAAATGATGCAGTCGTTCCTCGAGGACCGTGGCTTTACGGTCCATACCAGGCGAGGAGACGAGCGCCTGACCCACGAGGGACAGGTCCTGGGCTGTAATTACGCCAGTGCAGAGGTGCCGGCCGATCAGGTCCTCTACGTTGGTGGGGGCGGATTCCACCCGTCCGGACTCGCAATGGACAACCCGGAAAAGCGTGTCGTGATCGCCGATCCGGTCAATAACGTCGTGAAACCGGCCTCTGCGGAGAAATTCATCAAACAACGCTACGCGGCGATCCACTCAGCGATGGATGCGGAGACGTGGGGGGTTATCGCGGGCACAAAAATTGGTCAGCGCCGACACGGGATTGCCGAAACGATCGTCGCCGAGAACGATGACGCCTATCTCATTACCCTCGACGAGATCACCCCGGACCACCTCCGCAACTTCGGTCTGGATGCCTACGTCAACACGGCGTGTCCCCGGATAACGACCGATGATGGGCCGCAGTTCGATCAGCCCTTGCTCACCCCACAGGAATATCGAATCGCCGTGGGTGAGGAACCGATGGACGCACTCGAATTCGACACCTTCGAAGGCACATGGTGATCGTGGGATTTCCACAGGAAGACACATGGGACTGAAATCGCAACTCGAGGCGGAGCTGCAGTCAGTTGCGGACTTCGAATCTCCAGAAGCGGACTTGGAACAATACCGAACCCCAGCCCAAGTGGCGGCCCATCTCGTTGCGCTTGCTGACCTCCAGGGGGACATCGAGGACCGGACGGTGGTCGACCTCGGAAGTGGAACGGGGATGCTTGCGCTTGGAGCGGCACTCCGGGCTCCAAAGCGCGTTGTGGGAGTCGAATTCGATGTAGGGGCGCTTTCACTCGCCCAGGAGAACGAATCCGTGCTGTCGGACACCGAATCCGTCGATTGGGTTCGGGGTGACGTGACCAACCTTCCGGTCGACCTGGCAGGGTCGACGGTCATCGCGAATCCACCCTTTGGCGCTCACGAAGACACTCGCCACGCGGACCGGGATTTCTTGGAGGGGATCGCGACGGGCGCCGCCGTCTCGTATACGATTCACAACTCGGGAAGTCGGGAGTTCCTCGAGGCGTTCACGATGGACAACGGCGGACGGATCACCCACGCCTACGGGGTCGAATTTCACGTCCCCAAACAGTTCCGCCATCACGAGGCCGAAAACCACGAGATTCAGGCCGAACTGTATCGGGTCGCGTGGGACGCCTGAGAAACCACCAAGTTGTGCGTTCGAAGTCTCTCCTGAGTTCGCGTCAGACGTGTCTCCGGATTACGAAAATGCGAGGAGAACGGTTCGCGCTGTAGCGCGGGGAGGAAGTCAAGCGCCCGAAGACCCACCTGTTCTCCCGCTCGAAGAACTATCTGTTTTCGCGCTCGAAGACCGGAACCCAAGTTTCGTTCTGTTCGACCCAGATAACTGATTCGTTGTTCACGATGGTGAGCGTCCCCAGGGTTGTCTCATTCGACGGCGAAGGAACTGTCACCTGATCTGGGAGGCTGGCAACAGTCGAGCTATTCGTGGCCGTGGCTTCGATCACGAACGTTTCGTTCGACGGCTCAATCGATAGTTCGTGTCCGTTGACGACGGTATTTGCCTGAGCTTGTTCGCTCTCGAACAGGGCGGTTTTGGCTCCATCAGGTGGCTTTGCTGTCACGGAAAACGCAGAGCCACCTCCCGCGGCTCGCCACCCAGTTCTGGTGACAGTGACTTCTTCCCGCCACCCGAGTCCACCGACGGTAATCGTCGACTGGCCTGCGTTTTGGAGTCGACCCGCGGGGACGGCCTCAGTCCAGAGATGCCGCTTTTCGTTTGTGACGATAACCCCTGTGGCGGTGGGGGGTGACGGTGTTTCCAAGTCGGAGATATTGATCGGGTCGAAGCGTGGATCAACCACTTCATCACCGTAGCCGATTTCGTACCCATCGACTGATACAGTGGCTCCTGGTGCGCCGAGTTCGGTGGTCGAAGCGGTCAGGTTAATCGGCATGGCGATCACGCCCATCAGAAGGATTGGAAACACGACGAGTCCAAGTGAGACCTGCCGAGCGCTGAGATCTGCGATCGGTGACTCGTGGAGACTTCCAGCAATCGTCACCAAGAGGGCGACGCCGACGACGATGACGACTCCTGGTCCCCGAAACAGTTGGTACGAGCTAGAGCCCTGATACCACCACACGGCCCAGAGAGTCATGGAACTCCCCACGAGAAGACTTGCCGGGAAGAGCCGCCAGGGGTTGATTCCAGGGGTTTCTGCCCGTCGCCACTGAAGGGCAAGCCCGAGTCCGACCCCGAGAAGCAGTCCGAGGAGATGTGCTTGAATTGCTATATTTGCCCACCAGGGGCTCCCATAGGAGGTTCCGGCTGAGGCCGTAACGATCGGGTCCCGTAGCGCCCAGACGACTGTGTCCAGGAATTCCCTTGCAACGAGGCCCACGACTGTCAGAACGGGAAAGTAGACGAGGGCGAATCCGACGGCGGCAAATCCCACCCCGGAGAATCCGATAATTGGTCCCCACGCGAACAGACTCGTCACCAATGCGACCCCAAACACGACGACCGGGACGAAGAGTATGGCTCGAAGGTACGGATTCCTTCGAAGCGATCCGAAGGCTGCGTTCCCTCGACCCACCGGGAAATGGGACATCGCGTATTCGGCGATCGTGCCGAATACGAGAAATCCAGTGAGATTCCCGATGAGATGGCCGACGTTCTGGTGAGCCAAAGGTGCAGTTGCCATGCCCAGCGGATAGCGGAGCGACCAGGACGTAAACGGGAGTGTTAGGACACGTCGGTGGCCCCAGCCACCCTGGACGAACAGGAAAAATCCGACGACCAGCAAAATCGTCAGCAGTGTTCCGAGTGGGAGGCCAAAGAGGAGTCGAGAACGAAGCCTGTTGGCAAACTCCCTGGCAGAGGCCCCCATCGAGTAGACCACTGAGGCCGCCACCAGGCCAGCCAGAATTACAGCCACTCTGGCCCCGAGTATGAGCGGGTCCATACCGACTCCTCTCCGCGGGGCCCCTAAATCCCTCCGGACCGTCTCGCTTGCAGGCCGACCAGGGTCGAAACGTTCAAACGACTCACTGGACTACTCGCGAGCATGGATCTTCGGGTCATCGAACGGGGAGAATCGGAACTCGTCATCGAAATCGCCGGCGAGGATCATACGTTCATGAACGTCCTCAAGGGAGCCTTGCTCGAGGCCGAAGACGTCTCAGCGGCGACCTACGACATGAATCCGGAACAATCAGGTGGGCAAACCGAACCCGTCCTGACGATCAAAACCGAGGACGGGACGGACCCACTCGACGCACTTGAGGCGGCTGCAACTCGGATCAAAGACCAACTGACGGACTTTCAGAACGCGTTCGAAGCGGCGGCCTAAGTCGAATCAAACTGTTCCGTTCCCCCGTTTCACAGTCGGACCGGGATGTCCTGTTCGTCGAGATATTCTTTCGTTTCCTGGATCGTGTACTCATCGAAGTGGAAAATAGAGGCGGCCAGCGCGGCGTCAGCCCCGACGTCGAACACCTCGTCCATGTGCTGGGGACTCCCACAGCCAGAGGAGGCGATCACGGGCGTCGAAACGGCCTCCGAGACAGCCTTCATCAAGGGGAGATCGTAGCCATCTTTTGTCCCATCCTGATCAATCGAATTGATAAACATCTCGCCGGCCCCTCGCTCTTCGGCCTCGCGAACCCATTCGAGGACGTCGAGCCCGGTCCCCTTTCGCCCGCCGTGAATCGTCGCCTCGAACCAGACCGATTCGCCGTCGATTTTGACGTAGTGTTGTCCTTCCTCGTCGTATCGACGTCTGGCATCGACGCTGATGAGGATACACTGATTGCCAAAGGCCTTGGCACCCTCAGTGATGAGTTCGGGGCGCTCGATTGCTCCGGTGTTGATTGAGACCTTGTCGGCACCAGCGCGGAGTGTTTCCCTGATGTCCTCGACGGTTCTGATGCCGCCACCGACAGTCAGGGGAATAAACACCTCGTCTGCGACTCGTCTGACTGTATCGAGCATGGTTTCACGCCCTTCTGCCGAGGCCGTAATGTCGAGAAAGACGAACTCGTCGGCTCCCGCCTCATTGTAGCGCTTTGCCATATCGACCGGATCGCCAGTATACTCCAGGTCCTCGAATTGCACACCCGTATACACCGCTGCATTCCCCTCATCGTCGGTATCGACATCAATACAGGGTATAATGCGTTTGGTCAGGGTCATCGGTTTCCCTCCACCCTGCCTATCACACGGCCGGCACTCGAATCCATACTGAACGTGTGCGGACCGCGAGTAAATAGGCTACCGGTTAGCGCAGTCCCCGGCTATGGTCCCTCCCTTTGTGGACCCTCTGTCAGATTCCGATAATTGCGTTGCACTCCGGACAAACTGTCGCAATGGCCTGCGACGGCTCTTCGGTTTCACTCTCGACTTCTGTCGAGGGGTTCAATTCTATCATTTCCGCATCGACGTGAGTGATTTCGGACTTGCAGGTTGGGCAGCGTGCCATACCTATTTCTGGCCATAGAGGAGTTTAAGCGTATTGTCAAATGTGCTTGGATAGGACCAACTCATGCTGTAGTTCTCAGGAGGACGTTCTTCCC
>JAGXLJ010000058.1 GCA_018334775.1 Halodesulfurarchaeum sp. | reverse complement strand
GGTGCGGATGGGGTCTCGTTTCACATCAACGTCGGCAGCGACCACGAACCCGACCAGATCGCGGCCATGGCCGATGTCACTGAAGTGGCGAATCGTTTCGGGATGCCAGTGCTGGCGATGGCCTATGCTCGCGGTCCGGGAGTGGACGAACACGACGCCGAGAACCTGGGCCATGCGGTACGGTTGGCCGAGGAACTCGGGGCCGATCTCGTGAAAACCGCCTACTCCGGGGATCCGGAGGGCTTTGAACACGTCGTCGAATCGACCAGCAAACCGGTCATTATCGCCGGCGGGAGTCCGTCGAGCGATCGCGAGACCCTCAAAACCGTGCGTGACTCCATCGATGTCGGCGGTGCGGGCGTTTCGATGGGCCGAACCATTTTCCAGCACCCCGATCCCTATGCGATCTCCTCGGCAGTCGCAGCTGTCGTGCACGAGCGGGCCGAGGTTGAGCATGCGATGGACCGATTCGACCTCCCGGTCAAGCCCTAGCCAGGGGGTAAGACGTGTTTCGCTGCAGTCGGGCGGGTCCGGCACGTTCAAGGTCGGGCCATGTGTGTGATCGAGTATGACACGCAGCGTCTGGATTAAAGCCGACGACGAGGTCGGCGACTGGGAAACGCGAAAACGACGGATTACGGCCGGGTTGGAGGCCGGGGTGGACTGGATTCTCGTCGACGAGTGGGACGTCGACCGCGTCCGCGAACTCGGGGAGGTCAACGTTGCCGCTTTCGTGACTGATGACGTGGATGTCATCGGCGACGAGGCCGAAGACCTGGGCCATGCCGATCGATATATCGTCGGCAAGGACGGTGAGGGTGACGGGACAATCGAACTGCCAAGTGACTTTGCGGGCTCAGCCGACCTCTCGACGCTCCGACGGAACGGGGCTAACGGAGCCTACGTCCGGATTTTCGGCCCTGAATACGAGGAGTTCGCGTCCGCGGCCGCGAAGGACGCGGATCACACGATCGTCGTGGGCGAAGATTGGCAGATCATTCCACTCGAGAATCTCATTGCGCGCATTGGGACCCAGACCGATCTGATTGCCGGCGTCACGACCGCCGAAGAGGCCGAAACAGCCTATGAAACGCTTGAATTGGGGGCGAGTGGGGTCCTGCTCGATACGGACGACCCAGACGAGATTCGCAAAACGGTCGCCATCCGAGATGACGTCGACCGCGAGGAAATGGACCTGGAATATGCCGAGGTGACGACCATCGAACCGGCCGGGAGCGCGGACCGGGTCTGTGTGGACACTGGCAGTCTCTTCGATCACGACGAAGGGATGCTGATAGGAAGCATGTCTCGTGGCCTCTTCTTCGTGCACGCGGAAACGGCAGATTCGCCGTATGTCGCTTCACGGCCGTTCCGGGTCAACGCCGGGGCGGTTCACGCCTATGCTCGGTTGCCGGACGGCTCAACGACCTACCTTTCGGAGTTGGGGAGCGGGGACGAAGTCCAGGTCGTGGATACGGACGGTCACACCCGCGATGCCGTCGTGGGTCGGGCGAAAATCGAGCGGCGTCCGATGTTCCGGTTGCAGGCCGAAACCGACGAGGGCGATCGGATCGAGACGCTCATTCAAAACGCCGAAACGATCAAAGTGCAGGCCAAATCGGGCCGCAAAGCTGTGACTGACCTGGAAGCCGGTGACGATGTGCTCGTGTACACCCAGCCTGGTGGCCGGCACTTCGGGGAGTCCATCGACGAACGGATCATCGAGAAGTAACCCTCATCGGTTTCTCCGACCAGTAGCCTACCGGTTGATCGTTGGCGTTTCATCCTCGGGTTCGAGGCGGGTCGTACACCAGGGACAGAAATCGAGGTCCTCATCGAGTTCTTTCCCGCATTCCGGGCAGGTGTTCGCTGCTTCCGGTTCCGCTGCTTCTTTTGCCGCGGTTTGCAGCCCCGTGAGATACGCGTCAAGCGCGTTCAAGACTCTGATCACGGTCATGCTCAAAAGGACGTCCATCGGCAGATTTTGACTCACCTCAAGGAGGCCCGAAAAGCCGTTGGCTTCGTAGGCGGCATACGCCGATTCGGGCATGACCATTGCGGCGGCGATGAGAGCGACGACGAACCAGGCAATGGCCCGGAGCCAGGCCCGCAGGTAGACGTGGCCGAGTCCGGGATAGACCAGCGCGAGTATCGAGGCGACGAGGGATCGTCGCGTGAACCAGGTCCGCTGCACACGATGGATTTGTGACTTTGACGGTTAAGTCTTTAAATCCGCACGTGTCTCGCACCAAACGTTTCGAGCAGCGAGGACAGCGTTGCCAGATCGAACTGACCCGGAGCCGTCGCGTCCTCGGTTTCGATTGGCGCATACCCGAGTTTTGATCCATACACCGGAGCCACAACGCGGGTGTGCGAACCGAGTTCGCCCATCGCCATGCTCGCGACAGTCAGGCCTTCCCGCGTCAAATCGTGGGTTGCCTGAAGCAGGTCGAGAACGCCATCGGGTGTCTCGGGTGTTACTGCGAGTTTGGCGACCGTCCCGTACTGACTGCCGCGGTGGGCGAAATCCACGAGTGTCTCTCGGGAGGGCGCTCGCTCGAAGTCGTGTACCGAGACGATGATCGGCAGGTCTTCCTCGCGGGCCGCATCGAGTACGGGGACCATATCAGTCAGTTTGTCCGGGGATTCGAGAGTCCGGAGTTCGAGATCCACGGCTGAGACGGCTGGGATCGAAAGCGCCTCGAGCAACTCCTCGCGGCGCTCGGGGGTCTCCTCGCGTTCGCCGCCTTCCCACTGGGGCCGATTCGTGACGAGAATGTCGAGTTCGCCCTCGTAGGTGTGTAGCTGTTCGAGGGGATCCGCTGTAAGATCCATGCGGAACTCGAGCAGGTCTGCAAGTTCACGGGCCCGGGGCTCGGCGTCGAGAGTTGCGGTCGAAGCCGCGAGCCGAAACGATTCGAAGTCGAGCATGGCCTGGGATCAGACTGGGATCGAGTCCTCGGCCTCGAGGAGTTCATGATACCGGTTCCGGATCGTGACCTCGGAGATATCCGCGACTTCGCTGACTTTCGCTTGTGTGGTCTTTTCGTTCGTCAACAGGGCAGCCGCATAGACCGCGGCGGCGGCCAGGCCGACCGGGCTTTTGCCGCTGTGAACGCCCTTTTCCTTGGCGTTTTCGAGCAGTTCGCGGGCTCGATGCTGGGACTCGTCGCTCAGTTCGAGCGAGGAGGAAAATCGTGGGACGTAACTCGCGGGATCGGCCGGTTTGACTTCGAGGCCGAGTTCGCGAATCACGTAGCGGTAGGTGCGCGCGATTTCGTCTTTGTCGACACGACTGACGTCGTTGATCTCGTCGAGACTCCGTGGAACACCGGCTTGACGGGCAGCGGCGTACACACAGGAAGTCGAGACGCCCTCAATCGAGCGGCCCGGCAGCAGGTCCTCCTCGAGCGCCCGTCGGTAGATGACAGAGGCGGTCTCCCGGACGTTGTCCGGCAGTCCGACCGCACTCGCCATCCGGTCGATTTCGCCGAGGGCCTGTTTCAGGTTCCGCTCTTTGGCGTCTCGCGTGCGGAATCGTTCGTTCCACTTGCGGAGTCGCTGCATCTTCTGGCGTTGGCGTGAGCCAAGCGAATTACCGTATGCGTCTTTGTTGCGCCAGTCGATGTTCGTCGACAGCCCCTTGTCGTGCATCATGTTCGTCGTCGGCGCGCCGACACGGGACTTCTCGTCTTTCTCCTGGGAGTCAAATGCCCGCCACTCGGGTCCGCGGTCGATCCCTTCCTCTTCGACGACGAGACCACAGTCCGCACAGACTTTCTCGCTGTGTTCTTCGTCGTGGACGACCAGGCCGCCACACTCCGGACAGGCGTCTGTTCGTTCCGTTTTGCTTTCCTCTTGTTCGCGTGATTTGAGCCTTGATTTTGACATATGTGTAATCCGTTCGAGCGGAGATTCGGTGGCCCATCGGTTTCGACAAAACTTACTTAACGTTTGTGTTTTCTTTTTGTGAAACAATCGTGACGGTTCGGGATTTGCTCGAAAATTTTTGGACTCTGGAAACCATTCACATACCAATCCCACCGACAAAACACTCATTGGGTCGGCCTCGGAGGTATCGGTATGCGCGTCGCCGTCGGAAGCACGAATCCGGTCAAGCACCGGGCGACAGTGGGAGCACTCGGCGATCTGGCCACCACGATTGATCGGATCGACGTTGATCCCGGTGTGGCAGAACAGCCCCTTACGACGACCGAGACTGTCGAAGGCGCCAAAAACCGGGCCGAGCGGGCCAGAGCGGCAGGCGACTACGATCTCGGTATCGGAATCGAGGGCGGGGTTGCCAGGATAAACGGCTTGGAGGGCTGGTTTCTGACGATGTGGGCGGCGATCGACGACGGCTCAAATTGTGCCCTTGGTTCGGGTCCACGGCTTCGACTTCCGGACGAGATCGGGACCGAATTGGAGCAGGGGGCAGAACTTGGGCCGCTACTTGATGCGCGCCTTGGGACCGAGGAGATCAAAACCGGTCGCGGCGCTGTGGGCGTCTTTACCGGGAATACGATCGGACGCGAGGACGCCCTTCGACATGCGGTCGCAGTGGCGCTCGGGCCGATCGTTTCCGGGCATTACGAGTAATCGGTTGGTTTTGTCTCTGGGCATTACCCTTGATCGGTCGGTTTCGTCTCCTCAACCTCCGCTGATCCGTGCATCGCTTCGGTTAATGAGACGTTGAGCAGGACCATCGATGCCGCGCCGCCAAGAACCGTAACCACGTTTTTGACCCCGTGGTCGACGATTGCAACCCCGAGCGCGGCTGCGGGGGCGACCGGAGTCATCGCGACAACGAGCACCGTAAAGGCTGCTTCGTAGAGCCCGATCCCCCCGGGAGAGAGTGGTAATACCTTCGCGAGGTTCCCCACACTCACGGCGAAAAAGCCGACTGCGACGAGTAAGCCCAATGGAACCGTAATTCCGAAGGCCAGAAAAACCAGTATAGCCGTGAACACGTCTATCGCCCAGATGATGAGACTCGCGCCGCCGACCCTTGTGAAGGCCCGTGGTTCCGCGCCGACACGCTGGACATCGCCAACGAACCGCTCCAGAATCGTCGCGACGAACTCCACATAGGAGTCCTCCGATGTCCACTCGACTAGTCCCCGAATTCGGTTGCGATCTGACCGGGCCGAGAGCACGATAACGACCACCGCGCCGATTGCCCCGGCTCCAACCACTGTCGCGACGATTATCGCGGTCCGTGCGCTTTCCTGTTGTGCAACCGAGAGCCCGACCCCCTCTGAGAGGGTCCGACTCAGGGCCGCGACTTGATCCGGTGCGAGCCCGGCCATTCCAAGGAGCACCCCGCCTGCCAGAAACGTGATCGTGAGCAGGTCGAACACTCGCTCGACGGCGAGTGAGGCAAAGCCCGTGGTGTAGGGGACCGCCCGTCGGGCTTTGACGACATAGGCTCGGACGGCATCTCCGGCCCGGGCCGGAAAGACGAGGTTCCCGGTCTGGCTGATGAAAATCGCTCCGGTGAGAAATCCGACTCGTTCCCGATAGCCGAGCGAAGAGAGGATGTCCGCGTATCGCCACCCCCTGATGGGCCAGGACATAACATAGACCGCGGCAGCCAGCCCGATCAACACCGGGTCGGCCCGCAGCATTTCCGCGAAAACCGTCCGGGGATCGAGATAGACGAACATTAGGGCAATTGCAATGACGGACAGGAACAAGCCGGCGACCATCCCTGTGCGTCTGTTCGCGTAGGGTTTGATACGAATCTCCCAGGCGGTTCGGAGGATCTGACTTCCCATTCCCAGCACGTCCCGAACCAGGTCCACCTTCGAATCACCCTTCGGGGTCCAGTCGACGGCGAACTCTTTCACGCGATAGCCACGTCGCTGGGCCTTCACGAGCATTTCCGTATCCCAGAACCAGTGGCTATCCTGGACGACCGGTCTGAGATCCTCGAAGGCGTCTCGGCTGAATGCCTTGAACCCAGCCTGGTGATCTCGGAGTTCCGAGCCCAACAGGGTGCGAACCAGGAAATTGAACCCGCGACTCGAGATGGCTCGTTTGGGCGGCCTGGCTGCCTCTTCTCCGGGCATCCAGCGAGACCCTGTCGCCAGATCGTACTCACCTGACCGCACGCTTTCGACGAGTTCTTCGAGGTGGGCCATGTCCGTCGCCAGGTCCGTGTCGAAGTAAACGAGGGTGTCCCCAGCCGCTGACTCGAAGGCGCGGTTCAACGCTTCTCCGCGCCCGAGTCGCTCGTCGCTATGAAAGTGATTAACGTGCTCGTTGGAATCGGCACACCGATCGGCGATTTCGGGGGTTTGGTCCTCACACCCGTCCTCGGCGATGATGACCTCGAATTGTCCGGGTGAAAGAAACGACGAGAGCGTGTCGAGGGTGACCGCCACGGTCGATTTGATAGTGGACTCCTCGTTGTATGCAGGGAGCACCACGCTGACCTCGACAGCCGCCGCGTCCATGTCTCCGGTCTCGGGTAGCGCGTGGTAAGAACTTTCTGAAGCGGAATGCCCGATTAACCTTTCGTACCAAACTGGCTTTTGAACTGGACGATTACAGTGCAGGTATGGGAGCCTCGGCGTCGGAACTGGACACTGATGGATTGACGCCCAAACAGCGCCGCATTTTGGCCTACCTCCGCGAGCGGGTTCCGGCGGAGACCTATTTCAAATCCCGGCTCATCGGCGATGAACTCGACCTCTCGGCGAAGGAAGTGGGTGCAAACATGAAAGCGATCGCGCGCGCTGACCATGGTCTTGCAATCGAACAGTGGGGCTACTCCTCATCGACGACCTGGCAAGTAACGACCGCCTAACTCAGTCTGTGGCACTGAATAGGCGCTGGGTCTTGTCTGAACAGTATCCGGTGTCGCCTTTGAACAGGGTCAGGGATCGTACTGAAACAAGGCCGCAGCGTCGGTCGAAAACTGCCGGGTCCTCTCGTCGAAGGTTCGCCCATACCGCAGGAACAGCGAGAGTACTGTCTCCGGATCGGTGACTCGATAGCAATTATCCCGGTCGAGTACCCCCGCCTCGGCCATCTCGGAGGCCGTGGTACTGATAGTCGCCGTGG
>JAGXLJ010000057.1 GCA_018334775.1 Halodesulfurarchaeum sp. | reverse complement strand
GGAGATCGAGACGATGCAATCGGCCCACCCGTTCGAGACGGCTCTCCCGCTCTCCGCATTGGCGACGGTCGTCGAACGCTTCTACGAGGGGGATTCCGATGCGGAGATCGCACATGAATTGAGCGGCCAGGGAGAGACCATTGACCCCTCGACTGTTGGGACGGCCCGCCTGGATCTGCATCTGGTCCGGGAGTCGGACCGACCCGATTCGGACGCGGGTCCGCTTCTCGAAGCGATCTCCGAGGGGACGAAATCGGTGGACACGGCCGCCAAGACCCTCGACGTGTCTGCCTCGACTGTCGAATACTGGTTGCGAGTTCGGGAAACCCAGATCGAACGCCGCCAAGTCGCAGACCGCTATCGACAGGCGTTCGAAACCATTCTTCAGGACCGTGACATCGGGGAACGGCTGACTGCGAGTCTGGAGGAAACGGGTCTCGGCGAGGCCGTCGCGGACCAGGAAGTCGACGTCGACATGTGAGGTGGGGAAAAAAGTTCCCCGGAAGCGATGGCTACTTGTCGGTCGGTGTCCTGCATTTCGTCTAACTTTAAGGGAAAAGACCGGGCCACTGGTGGCTATGCCCGACACCGTCCGACTATCCGATCTTTCGTTGGCGGCCTTCTGCCCACGGAAGCTCCACTATGCCCGGCAAACGGACCGAACGCCTCCATCCACCTACCAGGACGCGCTGGATCTGAGCCAGCGGTACGGGGACGTCTTCGGTCCCGGGCCGGCGGACCTCCCAGCGGAGAAATTAGCCGTCCACCCATCGACCTTCTGCGAGGCGCTTCGGGCGGCCCGCACCTCGCATGCGGCCTGGGAGGAACTGGTCGCTCCCGAACGGACAGACGTCTCGCTAACAGGGAAAGACGTCCATGGCGTCGTCGCGAAGGTCCTAACCGATCCCCTTACACCGTCGCTGGTGTCGCCGGGTGCGCCACCGCCAGAGGGCGTCTGGCAGCCCCAGGCAGTCAAAGCTGTGGGGGCGGCAAAGGCACTCGCCTGGGAGTGGGAAACCCCGGTCGATCGGGCGTTCGTTGAGTATCCTCGCCACGGCGTGATTCGTTCCGTGGAGTTGACCACCCGACACAAAGCCGCGTATCGCCGGACGCTGCGCTCGATTCGTTCGATGACGGCTCCGCCACAGCGAATTGATGACGACACCAAGTGTGAGACCTGCCGGTTCGCCGACCGATGTGGGGTCCGGACGCGGTCTCTCCGGTCACTGCTAACGGGTTGAGCTGCCCAGAAGCCCACAATCAGGGGTGGGCCTGGAGCCACGCCTCGATGTCAGCCACGAGCGGCCCGTCGCGGTGGATCTCCCCCCGCTCCACGTCGACAACCGTACTCCCAGTCCCGCCGGTCTCTCCCCCATCGAGTACCTCCGCTGCGGCCGCTCGGATCTCCGAATCGAGGGAGTCCGGATCGGTAACGCTGGGGCGACCACTCACGTTCGCGCTGGTCGCAGTAATGGGCTCGACAGCGTCGAGCAATGCGTGGGCCAGGTCGTGGTCTGGCACCCGGATGCCGACGCGATCCTCGCCAGCGGTTAGCGCGTCCGGCACGACCGCTCGCTTTGCCATCACGACAGTCACCGGACCGGGCAGGAATTCCGCCATGAACGCTCGCTCCCGCTCGCTCACCGAGACGTATGATAGGGCCGTCTCGGGGGTGGGAACGGCCAGCGAAATCGGCTCTGACCGGTTGCGCCCCTTCGCGTCGAAAACCCGGGTAATCGCTTCGGGGTCGAGCGCGTCCGCACCCAACCCGTAGACCGTCTCGGTCGGATAGACCACGAGGTCGCCAGCCTGGATCGCGTCGGCGGCCCGGGCAATTGGCCCTCGTGGAGTTTCGGCACGCCCCTCGCTCATGGTATGGGTGTGGATTCCGGGTGGGAATAAGGTTCGCCCTGAGAGGATCCTACAGGTCCTCGAGTGCGTCTTCAAGGGCGTCGTAGTCGGGGAACTGCGGCCAGGCATCCGCAACCCAGGTGAAGGCGACTGTCCGGTCCGGCTCGATGAGGAAGAAGGCGAGGCGCGGCTCTTCGATCCCTTCCATGCCGTCCAGGTCGTGGGTGACGCCGTACTTCGCGGCGATCTCGTTTGCCGGGTCCGAATAGAGCCCCCGGACCGATTCGATGCCCTCGTCCTCGATCGTCCGTGCGTGGTCGTAGGGGGTCGAGATCGTCAGGCCGACGACCTGGACTGCCGACTCCAGAATCGAACGGTCCGTGAGTTCGTTGTAGACGTAGGTTGTGGGGAAGGCACCGTCCATCGGGTGGAAGAAAAGTAAGATTGGTCCCTCCTCGAGCAGGTCGCTGAGTGACACGTCCTCCCAGAACTCCGTGTTCACCAGTGGGCGGGTAAAATCCGGAGCTTTTCCCCCCACCGCGACGTGATCAGTCTCCGGTAGCTCCACAACTTTGCGTCTCATTGGTCCGCCCCCCGGTTGCGGTAGGTGTTGTAGAGGTACTTCACGATCCGGCCGCTCTCGCCCATCGCCACGCCGGTGTTGTGATCGACGATGACCGGGACTTCACGGCTCCCCGTGAGGCGCTTGATGATATTCCGCTCGGAGTGCATCGCTTCGATGAACCGCGAGTGATAGGACACGCCCAAATCGTCTAGTGTTCGGACGACCCGTTCGCAAAACGGACAGCCCTGTAACCGATACAGCGTGAGGTCCACGTCGACTGACGGGGGCTCCTCGGGGACCGACTCTGTCATGTCCCAGATTCGGGGATGAATCGGGAAAACCCTGCCGAGTCCGGCCCACTCACCCGCCTTTCCCGACGAAGAAACTCTTTAGGTCACGGGCCCGGAACTCCAGGTGTTGATGGGTGTCCTTCCTACCATGACTGCTGGGCTCGGTATCGCAGCCTCGCCCACGGCCTGGACCGTGTTCGGTGTCGCCGTAATCCTGCTTCTGGTCGCGCTCTCGGGCTTTTTCTCCTCCTCCGAGATCGCGATGTTCTCCCTGGCGCGCCACCGGATTGATGCGTTATACGAGGAGGGCATTTCGAACTCAGCGGTTGTCAAGGAACTCAAGTCCGACCCCCATCGGCTGCTTGTCACGATACTGGTGGGGAACAACCTGGTCAATATTGCGATGTCCTCCATCGCGACGGCCTTGTTGGGCTACTATCTCACCCAGGGGCAGGCCGTCTTCGCGGCCACGTTCGGTATCACCGCGCTGGTCCTGCTTTTCGGCGAGATCGCACCCAAGTCATATGCGGTCGAACACACCGAATCGTGGGCGTTGCAGGTTTCTCGTCCACTCGCCTGGACCGAGCGACTGCTCTATCCGCTTGTCGTCGTCTTCGATCAGCTCTCACGGGTCGTGATCGGTTTCACTGGTGGACACGCGGCTATCGAGACCTCCTACGTGACCCGCGACGAGATCCAGAACCTCATCAAGACCGGCGAACGGGAGGGGGTCATCGAAGCCGACGAACGGGAGATGTTCCAGCGCATCTTCAGGTTCAACAACACGATCGCCAAGGAAGTGATGACCCCCCGGCTGGACGTCACGGCGGTCGACGCGGACGATTCCATCGAGACAGCCATCCAGACCTGTACCCAGAGCGGCCACGAACGGGTCCCGGTCTACGAGTCGGATCTGGACACCGTCATCGGCGTTGTCCGACTCCGCGATCTTGTCAGGGAACACCTCTACAGCGAGAACGGCGAGGCCACGCTGCGGGACCTCATCGAACCGACACTCCACGTTCCCGAATCGAAGAACGTCGACGATCTCCTCCAGGAAATGCAGGAGGAGCGGGTCGGCATGGTCATCGTCATCGACGAGTTCGGCACCACAGAGGGCCTGATCACCACGGAGGACATCATCGAGGAGATCGTCGGCGAGATCCTCGAAGGCGAGGAAGAACGACCTGTCGACCGAGTGGACGACCGAACAGTCCTGGTCCGAGGCGAAGTCAACATTGAGGAAGTCAACGGTGCACTCGACATCGAACTCCCCGAGGGCGAGGAGTTCGAGACCATCGCCGGCTTCATCTTCAACCGAGCGGGACGGCTCGTCGAGGAGGGCGAGGTCTTCACCTACGAGAACATCGAACTCCGGGCCGAAACGGTCGAAGACACGCGGATCATGAAAGCCCGGGTCACGAAACACGAAGACGAGGCAGGGCCTCCGGACGCCGAAAGGCCAGGCGTGGAAGAACTCTAGCTACAGAAACAGGGAGACGAGTCGGAAGCCCGCGTAGCCGACGACAATCGCGAAGATGAGCGATCCAACCCACGCGAGCACCGTGTATCCCATTTTGGACGCACTCACCCCCTCCCAGCCTTCGACGGCAAGTCCGCTGCCCATGATCGCGCTAACGACGATCTCGTTGAAGGAGACGGGAACGCCCAGAAACACTGCGAGTTGGGCCAGCACGAAGGCAGGAATGAGTGCCGAAATCGACCGCCTGGGGCCAAGCGAACTGTAGTCCTGCGCAATGGCCTTGATCATCCGCGTCGCTCCAGTCCAGGAGCCCACGAGTAGGCCGATACCCCCTCCAAGAAGGATCATCTGTAGGGGCACGGTCTCCCCCACGAGCGGAATCAACGGCCCCACGGCGAGGCCGACCTGGCTCCCCCCAGCCGAGAAGGCAACGAGCCCACCCATGGCGACCAGAAAGTGACGCATACCCGCCACGGGGTCCTGGCCGAGGTCCCACCAGAGAAGAACTGCGACAGCGACCCCCAGCGCAAGTGATGCGACCACGATGGCTGCTGTCGCTGGCCCTCCTGCCGCCTCGGCAGCCACCTGCGCGATCGAGCGCGCGGATTCCTCTCCGAGCACGTCGAATCGGATGTTCGCCACGATGATCCCCACCAACCCGCCGAGCAGGGGCACGAGGATCTGCTCGCGCTCGAATGCCAGGAACGCCTTCGCCGTTGCGAACGCCACACCGCCACCGACGAACGGGACGGCGACCCAGAGCGCGACGATCTCCTGATAGCCCGCCCACGCCGGGTCACCACCCAGGGCGAGCCCCACACCGACGACCGCGCCGGTCACAGTAAACGCGGTGGCAATTGGATAGCCAGCGAAGACGCCGACGGCGACGAGGGTTGCCCCGATGCCCAAAACCGTCACGACCGCGACGGGAGTCAACGTCACCCCCTGGATCAGGCCCGTGCCGACCGTTTTGGAAACGTTCGCCCCCTGCATCACCGCTCCCGCGAAGCCGAGAAGCCCGACGAGAAACCCCGCCCGCATGACCGAAATCGCGTTGGCCCCGACAGCGGGGGCAAACGGTGTCGAGCCGCTGGAGCCGGCGCCGATCGCCCACGCCATGAAGAGGCTGGCAAGCGACGCGACGAGTAACGTCGCGAGAGCGCCGACACTCATCACATTCGGATGAACGGGGCCCCGTTAAGTGCTTGCCGGGTTGGTGTTTTGCGGGTGGGAGTCAATTTGTCTGCGAATCCGGGGCCGCGTCGTCTGGGGAGTCCGTTCCGTCCGGTGCCTCGACACCCTCGACGGCCTCGACCGTCTCCACGTCTTTTTCGGTATCGACGTGCCACCGCTGAAAATCCTCGAAGGTGCGGAGGTAGTCGGTCACCTCTTCTTTCAGGGTCTCGTCGTTGACGTTGACCTCGAAGACGAACTCGTCTTGGGACCGGAGCCGCTGGATATTCGCGCTGATCAATTCGTTATCGAAGTAGTACGGTGCGACCTGGGTCATGACCCGCTGGTAGACGGTGTTTTCCAGCTTTCGCAGGACCTTTCGGCTTGCCGTATCCGCCGCCCGGGCGACGTAATCGATCGTGTCCTGCCACTTCTCGACGGCCCCATCCCGGTCGTTCTCCTCGATGTGCTCGTAGGATTCGGTCAGGCGTTCCCCGGCGGACTGCAGGTCTTCGTCGGCCGATTTACCCTCGGCTTCACCTTTTCCCTCACCGACGCTGGCCTGATCTGCGGTTTTCTCCGAGACGTCGGACTCGATCTGTTCGTGCATTTTGGGTCGCCACTCGACCCAGTCCTCGAAGGCTTCGGGGTACGACTCTGTCGTCGAGGCCTCCCGAAGGGCCGTGGTGATGCGCTCGCCGTGCTCAACGACGTCACCCCAGGTTCCCCGCGTTTTGAAACCCGAGATGCTCTCTTCCATTAGTATGCACTCCGTTCCGCACCGTAAACACCTTTTCCCTGCCGGGCGCGGACCGATACCGATAACCGCTCGGTGTGAGTGAACCCGCACATGCCAATTCGGGACCAAGAGCACGGCGCACTGATCTCCCACGCGTTTGCGACTACCACCCTCTCGACGCTGCGGGACGCCGAGACAGCGCAGATCGGCTTCCGCAAGGGCCTCGTCCAGCTCGGGCGGATCTGTGGCTACGAGATCATCGACGGCGCGATGGAGACCGAGTACGTCGAAATCGAGACCCCACTCACCGAGACGATGGGCGAACGGGTCAGTGGGTTCGAGGACGTCGTGATCATCAACGTCCTCCGAGCGGCGACTCCTTTCGTGGAGGGGTTACTCAAAGCCTTCCCCGCGGCCCGCCAGGGTGTCATCAGCGCAGGCCGGGACGAGGGGGCTGGGATGGACGAGGACGGGATCTTCCCGATCGACATCGACTACGTGAAACTCCCCCAGATAACCGCCGAAGACACCGTTATCATTGCGGATCCGATGCTTGCGACGGGCTCGACTGCCACGACAGTGTTGGAACGGGTCTCCCAGGACGCACCGGCTGAGGCTGATACCATCCTGCTGTCCGCCGTGAGTGCCCCGGAGGGTATTATTCGGGTCGAGGACCGCTTCCCGGAGGTCGAGGTGCTCACAGTTTCGGTGGATGACCATCTCGACGAGGATGGATTCATCGTTCCCGGTCTCGGAGATGCCGGTGACCGAGCCTTCGGCACCACCAACGCGGAGTGACCAAATTATATACCGATTGGAGACGGGACTTCGATTATGAGCGATGCCGATAGCTGTGACGCTTGCGGGGAGGCGGTCTCCGACGCGCTGGCCCGCACCATTCGTCTGACCGTCGACCGCTCCCAGATCGACGCCCAGCGACTGTGTCCCGAGTGTTTCGCTGAATGGATCTTCTCCTCC
>JAGXLJ010000056.1 GCA_018334775.1 Halodesulfurarchaeum sp. | reverse complement strand
CATCCAGGTCACGATCCAGCGGTTCTGGGCCGGCATCGGCCTGCGGGAGAAACTCAGCTTGCTCTGGGAGTTGACCCTGGCCATCATGGGCTTCGGTGGGAGCGACGAGGAAATCGACCTCGATGAGTTGACCGACACCGACGTTGTTTCGGCGATGATGGAGGAATTCCGCCAGTTCAGCCCCACCGCGGCCGAGACACTGATCGATGAACGGGACGCCTATATCGCGCACAATCTCCACCAATTGCAACAGGCCGGGGCCGACGTTGTCGCAGTCGTCGGTGCAGGACACAAGGATGGGATCCTCACATACCTCGAACACCCAAAAAGCCTCCCTGCGATGGAAACGCTCCAGGGCGAGAAAACCAGCCGGTTTTCGATTGGGAAGGCCGTGGGGTATCTCCTCACTTTCGGGTTTCTGCTCTTTTTCGTCCTCCTCGCCCTCTCCGGAGTCTCCCAGCCAACGCTGCTCGCGGTCTTTTTCGCGTGGTTCCTCTTTAATGGTATCTTCGCCTTCACGCTCGCCAAACTCGCTGGAGCCCACTGGACCTCTGCCGGGGTTGGCGGGATGGTCGCCTGGCTCACGAGCATCAACCCATTGCTTGCACCCGGTTGGTTCGCGGGCTACATCGAATTGCAGCATACGAAGATCAACGTGAGCGACATCGGCCGCCTGAACGATTTGCTCGATGACGAGGAGTCGCCGATTCGCGATCTCGTCTCGAACATGCTCGATGTGGGCCTCTTCAGGCTCATCGTCATCGTCGCGGTGACGAACATCGGCAGCATGATCGCCTCGGTGCTCTTTCCGTTCCTCGTTCTCCCCCACATGGGCGAGGAGTTTGAGAGCGTCTCAGCCATCTCAAATGCGATGATCGATGGCGCTGCAAACGGCGCTGACCTCATCATCCAAGTGCTGCTATGAACCTGAGCGGAGCGGAGCTCAAAGACCTCCTCGTCGCATGGCTGGCCCTGGGACTCGCTTTTGCGTTTTTCTTCGAGCGGGTAACCCCAATGGGAATCGGCGATTTCCTGTTGAGTCCGGCCTTTGTTTCGGCGATGGTCCTGAACCTGCTCACAGTCGGTGTGGGATTCCTGCTTCACGAACTCGCACACAAAGTCGTGGCCGTTCGCTTCGGCCAATACGCCCGCTTCAAGGCCGATTACAAGATGTTGCTGTTCGCCATCGCAGGAGGGCTGGCTGGGCTGGTCTTTGCGGCACCGGGCGCGGTTTACCATCGCGGCCGATTGACTGACCGTCAGCATGGCCTGATTGCGCTGGCCGGGCCAGTGACGAACCTGGGATTAGCTGCTCTGTTCGTCCCGGTAATCCTGATTGCACCCCTGCTCGGGAGTCGCGGCGTGACGATCAATCTCTTCCTCGCCGCGTTCAACCTCCTGCCGATCGGGGCCCTCGATGGGGCGACCGTCAAGGATTGGAGCGTCCCGGTCTACGTGGCAACCTTCGTGCCAAGTGTGTTGTTGACGGTTTGGGTGCTGTTCGGACTCTGATTTCATCAATTCGACCGGACCGGAGCCCTTTTCGCTCATCCCCACCCCGATGACTGCATGACCGAGGATGAGGACGGACTGACGTATGCCGACGCAGGCGTCGACATCGAGGAGAGCGAGGCCGCTGTCGGCGCACTGGTCGGGGCGATGGGGGATATCGAGGACACCACCGCGTATGCCGGCCTGATCGACATCGGGGACCGGTACCTCGCGATGACGACCGATGGTGTCGGGACGAAACTCCTGGTTGCCGAGGCCGTCGAGGACTATTCCACGATCGGCATCGATTGCATCGCGATGAACGTCAATGACCTCGTCGCTGCCGGCGTCACCCCAATCGCGTTCGTCGATTATCTGGCCGTCGATGAGCCTGAAGAGACGATGAGCGCAGCAATCGGAGAGGGGTTGACCGAAGGCGCAAGCCAAGCCGGCGTCAGTCTGGTTGGCGGCGAGACTGCCGTTTTGCCAGAGGTCGTTACGGGCTTTGACCTCGCTGGCGCGGCAGCGGGGTTAGCCACGGAAGACCAGTTGCTCCAAGGTGAGGCCGAAGACGGAGATGTGCTCGTTGGAATCCCCTCCAGTGGAGTTCATTCAAACGGACTCACCCTGGCCCGGAAAGCGGTGACAGCCGACCACAGCTACGACGACCCGCTTCCCGATTCGGACCGCTCGATTGGCGCCGCACTCCTCGAACCGACCCGGATCTACACCTATCTCCTCGATGCGCTTCACGCCTATGACGTCCATGCCGCCGCTCACGTCACCGGCGGCGGGTGGACGAACCTCTTCCGAATGGGCGAGTTCGAGTACGAAATCACGGATCCACACCCGGTCCAACCGATCTTCGAGTTCATTCAATCCGAAGGAGACGTTTCCGATCGGGAGATGCATCGCACATTCAACATGGGAAGCGGGTTCGTCGTCGCAGTCGATGCTGCTGATGCTGCGGCACTAGTGGACGAAACAGACGGATCAGTTATTGGGCAGGTCAGTGACGGAGCGGCAGTAGAGATCCGTGGAATCGAATTCGAGTCGGAAGAGGAGTCCGTTTAACTGACCCGAGCGGCCACATCGGCCTGCGTGATGATTCCAACAGTCGTCCCGTCCTTGGTAACCATCACCGCTTTGTAATATTCGAGGAGGCTTCGAATCTCCGAAAGGACCGTGTCCGGGGAGACGGTGGGAAAACTCTCGCTCATGATCTCTCGAACCGGTTTCTCCCCGACTTCCTCGCCGGCGTGGATGACATCCGAATCACTGATCGAGCCGACTGGAACTCCCTTTTCGATGACCGGTAGTTGTGAATACCCCGCTTCCTGCATGCGCTCGACGGCACGGGAAACCGGATCGTCCGGGCTCACGCTCACGACCGTTTCGTGCATCAGGTTCTCGGCGTGAATGACCTCGCTTTCGGCCGCCTCGAGGGCTTCGACGATGCCTCGAAGTGTCGAGAGCCGCGGGTCAACGTCACCACCTTCGATCCTGGCGATGAGGGGTTGAGAAACATCAGCGCGGTCGGCCAATTCCCGCTGGGTCAACTCCAGTTCCGTGCGGCGTTCCCGCAGGTCCTGGGGCGTGGGGAGATGCATATCTGCAAATAACCGAGAGTTATTATTAAAGGTTCGGTGTGGGATGACTGCTGAGTTGGTTATTGCTCTGTTTCCTCGTCCGCTTCTTCGACGATCTCGATGACCGAAAGCGGGACGTCTCGCAGGGCCCCACCGATCTCGCTTTTTGCAATTCGGGACGCGTGTTCCTCGCTTTCGGCGTTGAAGACGGTCATCTCGAGTTCCAACCCCACGAGAGCCGTTTCAGCGGCCAAGAAGGCAGCGTCGAGTGGTTCACCACACGCTGGACAGGTAGTGATTCCCGGCTGCACTTCAACGTAGTCGAGATCGGCTTCATTGAGGCGTTTTCCGGCCTCGCTGACTGCCACGCCGATCGCGTCATCCGAGTTGTCAACGTCTCGTACCAACCAGGCCGCTTCCATCGCGACCACGAAATTTGCCATATCGAGTAAATGAGACGCAGTAAAACGTGATTTGCGGTTTCCGGATGGGTTCGACGGTTCAGTCTGACCAGAACCGCCTGAGAGTTCCGCGCTCCTTCGGTAGAACTTCCGCATACGTTATCAGCGGTTTTCGAATGAAGTCCACTGGGGCTATCCAATTGTGCTCGATTCAGCGCAGCTGTGTTGAAATTGTACAAGTCTACTTGAACCCGTAGAAGGCGCCGGGATGGGTGACC
Organism: Halodesulfurarchaeum sp.; assembly: GCA_018334775.1. GTDB lineage: Archaea > Halobacteriota > Halobacteria > Halobacteriales > Halobacteriaceae > Halodesulfurarchaeum. The sequence continues at coordinate 3,421 of JAGXLJ010000056.1, read as the reverse complement.
CCTGTCTGACGGAAAGGTTATATACTACCGACAAGGACACACTTGCTACGTTGATGATCGACCGGGTCGCCAAACTCGTGACGCTGACCGTCTACCAATTGTCCCTCGCTGTCGGTATCGGACTGCTGCCAGTCGCCTTGCTGGCCCGCACGTTCGGAATCACCCTGCCAGTTCACAAACTGATCGAACGGACGGAAGCAGCCTACGAAGCCCAGGCAAACTAATTCGACCAAAGGCGCTCCGGTCGACTTTCAAACCCCTGTAGGCAGATCCCATGCGGGATCGCCCGAAAGAGTGCATTTATCTGTCGCCCGGGGATATGAAGTGGTAATGTTTGACCCCCAGGAGTCGGTTCCAACCGCACCCGGAGCCGAAACGCCGAATCTCGACGTCGGAGACCCGTACGAACCCCAGCTCGGTCCGCTCCCTGAAAGCAACGTGAGTGACGGCGATCTCGACAACGTGACGAAAACCGGGACGACCATCGTCGGAATCACGACCCCCGACGGTGTCGTCATGGGCTCGGACATGCGAGCCAGTCTCGGTGGGCGTGTCGTCTCGAACAAGGACGTGCAGAAAGTCGAAGAGATTCAGGAAAACGCAGCCCTCTCGATGTCCGGGTCAGTCGGCGGCGCACAGTCCTATATCCGCTCGCTTCGCGCAGAGGCCAGTCTTTACGAGGCTCGCCGTGGCGAATACATGTCGATCAACGCCCTCTCGACGATGGCCAGTAATCTGCTTCGTGGCGGCCCGTTCTTCATGGTCGTCCCGTTGCTCGCCGGTATGGACGATGAGGGCGCACATGTCTATAGTCTCGACCCGACTGGCAGTTCCCTCGCCGATGAGTACTCCGCCCAGGGAAGTGGGATGCCCTACGCACTTGGCGTTCTCGAGCAGGAATACGGCGACGATCTGACAATGGACGAGGCCGAGACGATCGCCGCTCGTGCGGTCGACTCCGCGACGGAGCGAGATACTGCAAGTGGGAACGGAATCCACCTGACACGAGTCACCCGGGACAACGTGGAAATCGTCGGTCACCAGGATATCGACGACTTACTCTGATCGTACTCACGACCTTGTTCACGGCCGCTTCGTTTCGAACCACTCGGTAAAACTCCCGTCCAGAAGCGTCCGTTTCTGCAATTCGAAGTAGTGTTCCTGCATCTCCGAGATGGCCACAGTGAGATCCGCCCCGTCCTGGAGGTGTTCCCGAACTCGTTTACGCTTCCACTCCGCCGGTGTGATCCCTTGTCGGACTCGCCGTCGCAAGGGCCAGAGGTACCGGGCTGCGGTCTCGCCAGTAAGTCCTCGGCGTCGAAGCCCTGCTTGGGCCTGTTTGAGCACGTCGGCGAAGATAGTCTCCCTCTCAGTGGTCTCCGTTCCGTCGACAGTGATATACCGGAGATCCGCACGCAGGCCGTCCTCCATAGCCGCATAGAAGTTCGCACGGGCATCCGCCCATGGTAAGTCATAGAGCGGGTGTTCGTGTTGGCGCATCTGTTCCAGGAGGCCCGCAAACGCCGCCTGAAAACCCACGCTGTCCCGAACAGTCGGTTGGGCGGGAATCGGCCGAAACTCGATTCGAGCGTTGGCTTCTGTCCGTGACGCCCCCTCGAAGACTGGTCGGACCCACCGCCAGAAGGTGCCATGTTTCATGCGGAAATGGGCGAACTCATCGTCGAATCGACCGGAGTTCTCGACCCCCATTGGTACCAAGACGTCGTCCTCCGCGATGGCCATAATCGCGTCCTCAACAGTCGAAAGATCCTCCGGGAACCGAACCTTTCCATCCCGACCGGCGACATTGAGCATCGATTCGAAGATGTCGATCCGATGTTCGGCGTATCCGTCTTCAAGCACGGCGTACGGGTCCACATCGTCATAGAGGTCCGGTGGGAGAAACGGCGAGTTGACACCGAGAGCTAGTAGTGGACCTGCAATCCGGAGCGCATACCTGAAGTATTCCGGCAGGTCCGTGGCCCGTGGAACCTGATAGTGTGGTTGAATCGAGGTGATCAGACTCTCGGGCATGACCGTCTCGGCTTCTAGAGAGGCGTGTGGGAGGTCGATAACCATTCCCGGCTCGATCTGGCTGTTCGCCATTGCGTGGTACCGAGCCGTATCCGACATGTTTGTCGCGAGTGTCTGCCCTTCGCGCTCGACACTGCTCCTGAGATATTCTTGGGTGGATTCGCCAGCTGGCGGTATCGTCCAGATGCCATCACTGATCAGATGAAGACCCTCAGCGTCCATTGGCCGGGCTGCGGCCTCGAGTCGGGAGACGACACTCGATTCCTGGGCTTTGACGCCAGCATCGTTCAGCGGGTCAGGAAACGTCTGCATCTCAGCGTTATGCAGGCCCAGCTCCTTCTCGAACCCCACGTATTCGAGCAAGCGGCGGGGAATGCGAGCTAACCCCCCATACTCGTCCACGGCGTAGAACTCGTATTCCAATCCCACGATCGCCTGTGGATTGTCGAAGGTACCAGCCTCGAGTTCCTCCAGGATAGTCGCCGCGTCTTCGTGAACCCGATCCTGAAAGTGATCCCCATCGACGGCCAGGACATCCGAGACCGCCGTGACAAGTTCAGGGTCGGACATGGCCGCCCATTTGGACAGGGGCTACAAATATTCGGCGACCGCGGGCCATCTGACAGTTACGCCGCCCAGAGCCATCGCAATACGTGACCGAATTGTCTCACATGCTCCCAGGCTATCGATCGGGGTTTTTCGATAATCGCAGCCGGTGTCGAAACTTCAACAAGTGTCCCACCCCTGGCCGTGGCCTCCAGAGCAAACGTCCACAGGTGCATGCCGTATCGAGGATAGGCCGGAATCACGACGCTGACAGTCGATGTGGACACGTTTCAAGCGTCAGACTCCCAATGACATAGAAGTGCGGGACATAGCCGCGATTTACTCACAACCACCCGGCGCGCTGGCTCAGATAACGCCCATCTCGTCCAGCCGGTCGGGGAGATACGTGTCAGTCACGAAGTCCAGACCACGCGACGCCAGCGCCTGCTGTTCGGCCTTCTTCCCGATGTCGAGTTGGAGTTCGATCTGTTCGGTCCAGAACTCCGTACTGAATCGGGGATCCTCCAGTTCACTCTCCAGTGCGTTCGTGTCCGAATCGCCCAGCGGATCGGTCGGCAAGTCGTACTCCACGATGTCGACAGGTCGAATTCCCACGAAGTCCGCTTCCGGGGTCGCCAGATACTCAGAGAGGTGCGCACTCTTGATCGATCCGTAGGCGACCGAACCGTAGATCCGATAGGACCAGGGGTCACCGTCAGTAAAGACCGTCACCGGCAACCCGAGGTCGTCATGCAGGCGTTTCGTGATTCGCCGGGTCGCCCGTGCGGGTTGCCCCTTGAGATGAACGATAATCGCGTTGTATTCGTCGTCGAAGCCGTTC
>JAGXLJ010000055.1 GCA_018334775.1 Halodesulfurarchaeum sp. | reverse complement strand
GGGGACGTCGTTTCCGACCTCTACCATCTGCAACTCCAGGAAGACGTCGGCGATAGACCTGAACGGCCCGATGGCTTCCTCGTCGACAGTCGATGGGTCGACGGTCAAAATGATGACTTTCCCTTGTGTAACGATATCCCTGAAAAAGGAGATGATCTCAAGGGCGGCTTGCCGTTCATCGTTTTGCCGCACCAAAGCCTCGAAATTTGGATCGTTCCGGAGTATTGCATCGAACGTATCGATGACGATGACGTCGGCTTCCCACATCTCATCGGCCTCCATCAGACGCTTGAGCAATTTTCGCCGATCCGCGTTGTCCTTGTTGCCGCCACGAAGCGCGTTTCCACCGGTATCGACGTCGGCATGAAGGAACAGGAGCCGTTCGTCAAGGAGTTGCTCTTCGATCCCGTAACCGAGTGAATGCATCTGGTCGATGAACCCTGAAACGGTGAGTTCCGTCGAAAGGAGCGTGACCGAGATGTCTTCCTGCCCCATTCCGAACGCTAACCGTTGACTCAAAGCGCTTTTGCCGGCCCCGTATTCGCCCTCCATTAGCACGATACTCCCCCGAGGAACGCCGCCGCCGAGTTCGTTATTGAGGCGGTCTCGTTCGTCCAGACCGAGCGAATAGAGTCGCTTTTGTTGGCTCATGCTCCTCCTGTGCGGAATTCAAACGTCTCGCTGTTCCCGTTGATATCCAGGACGATACGATGGTCCGTGTCAGAGAACGTGATATTCGTGACAGTCACACGAACGACGTCCCCTGATCGCCACTCAGTTCCGGCGATGAGTTCAGTGCTCACATTTGTCCGATAGACCCCCTCAATGATCACGTCTATATCACCTGGATCAGCAGCAAGGGTGGTCGAACCGGTGTTTTTGACGAGGAGCGTTACCGTGCTGTTTGTATCGTCGTATACCGCCGAACTCCCCGGGTCGCTAATGATTTCGACATCGGTTCTGATCTCTTCACTGACGTCACCACTTCGGTCTCCGACTGCGCTACTCAACTGGTTGACTCCCCCAGTGAGAGCCCCGGCGACACTCCCAGCGACGAGCACGGTGGCGATGAATAGAATCAGGGTTTCCGAAGAGACGATTGCCATCTTACGAACCGACCTCCGCCGTCGAAACCCCAGTTTCGGAGACCAATTTGACCCCGAGCGGAGCCGAGACGTTTTCCCGAAGCGTAATCGTCAGGGATTCACGAGGTTGCCAGAGATCCGTCCCGCTGTCGCCGGCTGAAAGGGTTTGCCCGTTTGTCGTGATTCTATACGAAACGTTCGATTTGTAGGTGCCATTTACCAGCAGATCCGTGTCTGCCACCGAGAGTGTGTTCGTGCCTTCGTTTTGGGCGGTCACGGTGACTAAATCCGGATTTTTCGTACTGTTACGCGATATGTTCGTAATGGCGATCTCCGTGTTGAGTGCTGTAAGATCCGTTTCTTGCTCGATGTCCGAGGCGTCTTGTACCTGTTCGTAGCCGTTGTACGCCGTGGTGTAGAGCATGCCCACGCTCGCGAATGCGGCGACCAGGATGATCGCCGTCCCGGCGCTAACGCTGAACCCCATGTGTAGTAAGTGATGTAATTCGATCCCCGAGTTCCCGGTCGAGATGACCGGTCGCCAGATCTTCGATGTAGCGAAGACTCCGGCGGTGATCGTTCATCGTGAGATCCGTCGGCCCCGACTCGTCTCGATACGGGTAGTTCCCGTCTGTGATCCCCTGGAGCACTTCGAAGCAGTGATCGCGCATCGGTTCCCCGATCCACCCGATTCGTTCGTAGTGATTGATCGCCCGGATCGCGTTCCGCGCGTCAAACTCCGCAACGAGGAATTCGAGCCATTCCATGAGGACTACATCTGCCAGGTACCCGTTCGGTGGTCTGGTAAGATGTGGTTGGTCGGCGGTTTCTGCGGTCGTGGCGGCCCCGAACTGGAACCCAGAATCGGTCGCTGTCCCGGTTACCGAACCGGAATCGGAATCCGATTTCGGTGCATCTGCCTGATTTGCTTGTGAGCTTTCCATGGCCGAATCGGCTGATTCGCCGTCCATCGCTCGCTCAGTCGATTCGGTGGCGGCCTCCAGGGGTTCCTCAGCCTCGGTTTCAGAGGCTACTGTCGATGTGTCTGTCTCCGTTGCAACCCCTGGTTCTGTTTCGGTGTTTACGCTTTCCAGGTCGTCCTGGTGGAAGAGATCTTCAGTTTCCTCCTCCGGCTCAGGCGTCCTCGTTTCTGACTCAATTGCTTCTTCTGTTGGGTCTGTTGGCGCTTCATCCCGTTCGGCCCATTCTGCATCACCCGACTCGTACTCGGCTTTGAGTTCCTCGAAGGAGGTCCCGCCCTCGGTATCCCCTGTGGAATCTTCGTCTGGTTCACCAGCGGCGGTACCATCGTCGTCCAGTAGCTCATCTCCGTTCATCGATTCATCCTCCGCAAAGTCACCGAATTCGTCTTCGAGTCCGTCGTCTTCGGAGCCCTCGTCCCCAAGGTTCTCCCCCTCGAGATCATCGTCGTCGAACTCCTCGTGGAACCCGTCCTCCCCAGATTCGAACGGTTCGTCTGCGTCTTCGAAGTCATCGTCAAAGGCGTCGTCTTCGAAGAAGTCCTCTGCCTCCGCGTCGGCGATGTCCGAACCGAGGTCCGCCTCGGTTTCTTCGGCTGTGTCTTCTTCTTCACCGAAGAGTCCGAAGTCACTGCCACCCCCTCCCCCCATACCTGCCTCGGGGCTCACGTCATCGACGAAAGGATTGACACCTCGGGTGACCATCTCGTAGATCTCGAGCAGCTTTCGGACGTTCTCCTCGACGTCATCGACTTTTTCACTGATCTGCTCGTTTTCGCTTCGGACCGTATTGGCCGTCGAAGAGACGTTCGCGATCTCGCTTTCCAGGTCCTCGATGCGGTTTTCCATCTCCGTCGAGGTGGCACCATTTCCACCCTCATCCATCCCGTCCATGTCGTCCATCCCACCGAAGTCCTCATCGAAGTCGTCCATTCCGAAGTCTTCATCCTCTTCCATATCAAGTTCGTCACCGCCGTCGCCCTCCTGATCGACTTCGTCGGACCCCTCGTCTCCGAGCCAACTGACAAGGCCCACGCCCACGAGCCCCAAAGAGAAGAGTTCGGGAAAAATCGGGGCGTAATCGACCAGTATCATTGTGATACGGTTCGAGCGTACGCATTTATTAATCTTTGGCCCTTGATTTCTTATTTGATAATTTGAATCTGCCCGCTTGCATCGCATTTTCCCGTGAGAACCGGTATTAATCCCCACAAGTCGATATATGCTAACAGTAAATACCTCCCAAGCACTATCAGCTGTGTGAATTGGCAACAGACCGTCCGTTTGGAACCGAGTGGCCAATCAGCGATCGAGTGATTCGTCTCCGTTCGTCACTGAGACGTGGTCCAAATCGGTATCGGTCACCTCAGGGGCTTCTTCCGCAGGTTCGGTTGGTTCCTCGTTTGGACCGAGACTTGCATGGATCTCTTGCTTGATGAGTTGCTCGCGTTTTTTCTGTCCGTTCCGCTCGCGCCCACGCTTCGTATCAGCCATATCTTGGTAATAACTCGCACACTACGTAACCGTTCGCTCCACTCCCAAATTGGCCACAACGGGAGTGGTTTGCGGATCTCCACCGGAGGCATCTCGCGATTTTGCATTATTCACATGAGTATCCACAGGCTATTGATTGTCCCACTGTGTTCATTTCCATCTTGAAGCTATCAAGTCGTGAGGCGTTGGTGTAGTTGGGGAGGGGTGAGCGAACGGGCGATCTGGTGGTCTCAGTCTTTTCGGAACGTTGCAACACCGTTCCCATTGTACGGGAATATCGGTATTGTTTTTGCGTACCTGGACTTTACCTCCGCCCATGGGAGTTCCTCGGTCCGCCGTCGTTTCCGAATCCGAGTCATCGCGGAGTGAGGAGCGAGAACTACGGATCGTTCTGGAGATCGAACGCAGCGGCCCGTGCTGTATGGATGATTTTGCCAATCAGGTTGTCGATGTCGACGTCAGACTCGATGAAGAGACCTGTAACGTTGATGCGACGGTACACGACACAGAAACGGACACGGTCAGGACGATGTTCTTCTCGGAGAACCTGTGTTCGTACTGTCCGGGGAAGATTTTCTCAAAATACGACTGTTTGCCGCGTTATCGTCGCATCGATGAAGGCTCGTTCTTGATGGAGACGTATGCATCTGATACAGATACGATCGCGGACATTGTGAGCGAAGTTCGGACCATCTCGGACAATGTTTCAGTCAAGTCCATCGTGCCGACGGACGACTCGGATGGAAGCGAGATCGAGATCGTCGATCTCACCGAAATGACTCACAAACAACGACAGGCGCTCACCTACGCGAAAGAAGCGGGGTACTACGATTCGGAGAAGAAGATCTCGCTCCAAGACCTCGCTGATCAAATGGATGTCTCGACATCGGCGCTCTCACAATTACTCCAACGGGCGGAGTCAAACGTCATTCGGCAACTCTCTACTGAATGTAAGTACCCCGAAGAATAACGCCGCTCTTCTCACAGTGAGCGCCCCCAATTTGGGCCCTGCATCTCCACAGTGCGTTCATTCAGACCATGTCATTCGACAACACGTATGTTAAAAAGGTGGGCCAGGGCCACCCCTCTTTATAAAACCTTAACCGGTCCCGAGGTATGGTCATCCCCGATGCTCCCGAAATCATTCGTGTATGGAGCGAGACCTCAATCGACGTCGATTCATCGAACTGACAGGAGCAGCAGGAATGGCAGCCATCGCCGGTTGTTCCGGTGAGGATGGCGAAAGCACCCCGACGGAAACGCCGGAGCCGACGACGGCCGAGCCGACGACCGAGGAGGAAGAACCGACCACAACGGAAGAGGAAATCGACTATACCGACCCCACAGCGACCGAGAACGCGCTCATCGAGCCCCAGACGCTGAACGAGTGGGTCGAAGCCGGGCTGGTCAACAGCGACGACGTGTACGCTGACCCGCGTGTCGCGGTCATCCGTGTCGACGCTGGGGAATACAGTTCGGGCCACGTGCCCGGGGCTGTCCCGCTGGCAGCAGGCGATGCGAAAGGTGCGGCGACGCTGAAAGCGACCCGCGTGGATGGACTTAGCGAGACAAAAGCCCTTGTTCCAACGGGGGAAACCGTCGATCAGATCATCCAGAACGCGGGTGTCGGACCGAACACGACCATCGTGCTCTCCGGGGACAACCCGATGTACGCCACCCGAGCGTATTGGGCACTCCGGTTCTGGGGATTCCCCCGTGAGCGCTTGAAACTCGTAAACGGTGGGTCGAGCGCGTATGACGACGAGTTCGGTCTGGTCTTCGAGGACGTACAAACGCCGGAAACCGGATACACGGTCGAAGGCTTCGAAGAGCCGAATTACGGTGTCAGGAAGGGCCTGAACGAGATGATCCAGCTTGTGGATGAGGGCTCCGCGTCGGTCGTTGACCAGCGTGGCGAAGGAGATGGCGAAGGTGAAGCGAAGATTGCGGGCAGCACCATCGATACGGCTGGGAGCTACCTCGAGGGAAGCTTCACCGGTCCGAACCCGTGGAAGTCCGCCGGGGAGATCGAAGATCACGTCTTCGGCTACGACGGCGTCGAGGACGGCGACGAAATCGTGACGATGTGTCACAGTGGCTTCAAGGGCACCGTTGCGTTCTTCGCTCTTGACGGGATCGTCGGCTACGACAATGTCGCCCTGTTCGATGGCTCGTGGAAGTTCAGCTGGAAGCAGTACAACGGCGAGCAGGACCCGACGCCGAACGACGCGTGGCGGACCGACATGCACGATCGGACTGAAGGCGAACTCACGGCGACAGATCAGCTTACCATTGATGAGGATCTCAACAACGAGCTGACAGAACTCGCCACACTCGATGCGAACCAGGTCAAGAAGGACGCAATCGAGTACATCGTCGGCGACACGAGCGGCGACTTCGGCTGCGGCTCGTAAACCGACCCGATTCCCGCTCGTGTAGCATCAGTTCTCGAACTTTCAGGTTCCTTTTTTGTGCGTTGAATACCGACGGCTCCATTCCTTTATTGGCACATGGTGGCAGGGAACCATTACTTATAAAACCCAAACCGGTCCCGAGTGTAGACTATCTCGGTACAGTTCTTTCATTCAACTGTGGACCAGCATGAGCTATCGACGATCATTTGCGGCTCGAACCATGGCCGGGATTCGAGGGACAGCAGATCCGGCAGACACCCGTCTCACACACGGGGTAGAGGTGTAAACGGATGAGCAATTCGACCCAATCCGAGAGTGGACTGACACGCCGGACGCTGTTGAAAGCGGGCGGCGCCGTCGCAGGGGCCGCCGCGCTCGGTGGCTGTCTCGGCGAAGAAGACGGGACGACAGACGTCGGGTCGGCCGAGTTCTCGACGGCATTCAGCAATTGCTGGATGTGCTCGCACAACTGTGGGCAGGAAGTCACCGTGATGGACGGTCGGGTCGTGAACATCACCGGTGTCGACGGTCACCCGCGGGGAAGTGCGGGCCCGGGCACCGAAGGCACCCTTTGTCCGAAGGGACTTGCCCAGCAGGACAAGACCCACGACCCGAAACGGATCAAGGAACCGCACATCCGCCGAAACGGCACCCTGGAGAAAGTCAGCTGGGACGAAGCCCTACAGTATACCGCCGAGCGATTGGTACAGTTTGATGAAGAAAACGGTGCGGAGACCCTCCTCGACGCGACGAGCTGGGCTGAGACCTCGATCTTCCGGACCATCTGGAAAGACCTCTACGGGTCCCCGGAGCGGATCAGTCGAGGCATCCACGTCTGTGCCGGCCCGACGTTCGTGGCCGGCGGGATGATGGGCACCGGTACGAATAATCGAATCCCCGACTACCAGAACTCGGACTACATCATTGCCTGGGGCCGGAACATTCTCAACTCCTTCGGGGGCCAGTTCGAGGCCAAGGGCGTCCTCGAAGCTATTGAAAACCGCGGGGCGACCCTGGTCACCATCGATCCGAACTACACGGAGACGGCCGAGAAGTCGGACCACTGGTTACCGGTCAAGCCTCGAACTGATGGCGCGCTGGCCCTCGCGATGGCCAACGTGATTATCGAGGAGGAGTTATACGACGAGGATTTCGTCGAGAACTATACCCACGGCTTCGAGGCCTACAAGGAGGCTGCAATGGATATGCCGCCGGAGAAGGCAGCCGAGATTACTGGCATTTCGACCGACTCCATCCGCGAG
>JAGXLJ010000054.1 GCA_018334775.1 Halodesulfurarchaeum sp. | reverse complement strand
TCCGGGAAGCCGTCCGCGACGCGGCTCACGTCCGTGGTGGTCCCGCCGATATCGACTGCGATGCCAGCGTCCATGGCCGTAAGCGCGACCAACCCGAGCGCACTCGCGGCCGAGCCACTCCGGATCGTATGTGCCGGAGTGGTTCGCATCGCTTCGCTTCCAAGCATTGCCCCGTCGCCTTTGAGGTAGTAGACCGGCGCATCGAGGCCTGCGGCCGTGATGGCTTGCTCAACGGCTCGTTCGTACGCGGAAAAGACGGGTTTGGCTCTGGCGTTTGCAACAGTTGTCGCCGCTCGCTCGGGGAAGGTGAGGCCGGCGCCGGACTCGTTGCCAAGCGCCACCGCCTGCGGGTCGGCATCGAATGCAGCAACAAGAGATCGTTCAAGTTCCGGATTCCGGTCCGAGAATTTCGCCGTGACTGCTCGAACGTCGTAGGTTGGGATTTCCTCGTAGGAGAGTTGTTCCGTGATTCGGCCCCGGTGATCGACCGCTCCTGTTGCGGCGTGGTTTTCGGCGCCGAAGAAGCTCAGATCGGGTGCCAAGCCCGGTCCGGGGATGACGATGTTCGTACAGGGAGGTAATCGATCCTGGACCGCCGCATTGACGACCAGGGTCGTCGCGACGACCACGCGATCGATCGAAAACTGGTCACAGGTCTCCCGGAGGGCTTCGATGACCTCCTCGATGCTCGCCCGAGTTTCGGTATTCGGGACTTTGGCCGTGCCACAGATCCCGGTCTTGTCCAGGACGACTCCATCGACGTTCGTCCCACCAGTGTCGATACCGACTATCACACAATGGCGAGAACGAGGAGGCCCACCTTATGGCTTCCGTCGGACACACAAATCTGCGACTTGGGGCGAGCGTTTATCAGCGATGGTCGGACCATTCCACCCCGATGGACGTCGCCGGCGTCAGGTTCGTCTCAAATCTCAGTGGGGCGGCCCTCGCGCTTGGCTTTATTGGTGGCGGAATCGTGCTCGGAACCGCGAGTGGGTTGACCCCGGGCCTTCACGTCAACACGCTCGCGATTCTGCTCGCCTCGATTGCCCCACAAATTCCGGCGGACCCCCATCTCGTCGGGGCCGCGCTTCTCGCTGCAGGGGTCGTGCACTCGTTTCTCGACATCGTCCCGACCCTCGCTATCGGCGTTCCAGACGCTGCCTTGGCGGTCTCTGCACTTCCCGGCCATCGACTCGTGCTTGGCGGACGGGGGCGAGAAGCACTCCGGCTCTCGGCCCTGGGTAGCGGCGGCGCTATCCTGACTGCAGTCGTCCTGGGGGCCCCGATAACCTGGGGGATGTCCAAAATCGCACCCGTTCTCATCAAGCATATCGGACTCGTACTTGCTGCCGTCGCCCTCGTGATGGTGCTCACGGAACAATCGAACCGCGCCCGCATGGGAGCAATCATAGCGATTGGAGCGAGTGGCTTCCTCGGTCTCCTGACCCTCGATGTGGAAACTGGAGGGATTCTTCCAGGAGGAGACATGCTACTGCCGCTGCTCTCCGGGCTTTTCGGCATCCCCATTTTGGTCCTAGCGGCCAGAGGGGGTGGCATTCCGCCACAGACTGGGACCACACTCGCGACTGACCCACGAACCCTCGGGAATTGGACCCTCCTCGGCGCCAGCGCCGGGGCCGTCGTCGCCTACATCCCGGGCGTCTCAGCGGCTGTTGCAGCTGTCATTGCGTTCGTCGGACTCCCCGGCGAAGCAGGCGATAGAGGCTTCATTGTGACGGTGAGTGGGGTCAATACGGCCAACACAGTGTTTGCACTGTTCGCGCTCATCGCCCTTGGTGCACCACGAACGGGGGTCCTCGTTGCCTTCGAAGAGGCGAAACTCCCGCCAAATCTGCCGCTCCTTTTGGTCGCGATCCTCAGTGCGGCCGCGGTCGCAGTCGTCCTCGTCCCAACACTTGGAGATCGATACTTCGAACTCGTCGGACTCGTCGATAGCACGCTTCTCTCCGTTAGCGTCGGGGTCCTGCTCGCCGTCCTTGCAGGGATATTTACGGGGCCAGTTGGTGTCCTCGTCCTCAGCGTCGCCGCACTCGTTGGGTATGTTCCGGTGGTTTTCGACAGCAAACGGGTGCACCTGATGGGCGTACTCTTCGTCCCGCTCGCGATCTAAGGGCCACCCGCCCAACAGTCAGAACCTGAATTCGGGACCGTCATCGGTGTCCTGGACTTCGACACCGAGTTCCGCAATTCGCTCACGTATCCCGTCGGCCGTCTCGTAATTGCCCGCCTCACGTTCGCGCTCGCGTACCTCGAGGAGTTCCGCGACCAGTTCTTCAGCCAGGCCAACAGATCCGTCCGGTGACCTGTCCGCGAACGTGAATCCCATGACACCGTTGCCGAAGGTCTCAAACGTCTCGATTGCCTCCCGAAGCCCTTCATAATCGTAGCGATCCCGCCCGTCGATGTGTTCGTTGACCGCCCCGACGAGTTCGAAGAGGGCGGAAAGCGCCTCGCGAGTGTTGAAATCGTCGTTCATCGCCGCCCGAAACGCATCGATCTGCTCCTCGATGGTTTGCCGAAGTGCATGGGCCGTTTCTTTCGTGTACGCATCCGGCGAATCGGCTGCCTCGACGGCGCGGTCGTAGCCCCGTTCGAGTCGATCCCAGCGCTCGATGGCCTCGTCGATGGTCCGCTGGGAGTAGGTCTGTGACTGTCGGTACTGCGCCGAGAGCAGGAACATCCGGACCGGATTCGGCCCTACCTCGTCGATGGCGTTTTTGACAGTGAAGAAGTTCTGCAGGCTGGTCGACATCTTTTCCCCCTCGGTTTCGAGAAGGTTGACGTGAAGCCAGTATTTGGCGAACTGCTCGCCGGTCGCGGCCTCGCTCTGGGCGATTTCGTTCTCGTGGTGCGGAAACACCAGATCCTGACCGCCGACGTGCAGATCAATCGACTCGTCCAGGTGTGCCATGCTCATCGCGGAGCATTCGATGTGCCAGCCTGGTCGGCCCTCGCCCCACGGTGAGTCCCAGGTTTGGCCGCCGGGTTCGACGTGTTCCGGGTCCGCATCCCGATGTTGTGCGATCGCTTCTTCCTCGACTGGTCCGGCCTTCCAGAGCGCGAAGTCCTGTGGATTTCGCTTCTCCGCCCGTTCGTCTTCGGGTCCCTGCGACTCCATTTCATCGAGATCTTGGCCCGAGAGACTCCCGTAATCGGGGAACGAGTCCACATCGAAGTAGACCGACCCGTCCGACTCGTAGGCGTGTTCGCCCTCGAGTACGGCCTCGATGAGATCGATGATCTCCGGGACGTGTTCGGAGACCCGGGGGTAGACGTCGGCGCGCTTGAGATTGAGTGAACGCATGTCCTCGATGACCGAAGAAATATAGTGCAGTGCAACCGCAGACTCCGCATCGCCCAGATCCGCAGTCCCAGCACGGGCAACGATCTTCTCGTTGACGTCGGTGAAGTTCTCGACGTGTCTGACTGAATACCCGACGTGCTCGAGCCAGCGATGCATCACGTCGACGTGCACCCACGCGCGGGCATGGCCGAGATGCGCGTCATCGTTCACCGTCAGCCCACAGAAGTAGAGAAGGACGGAGTCAGGATCCTGCGGTTCGAACGGTTCCCGCTCGCCAGTGAGCGTGTTCGTCAGGGAGAGCGCCATTGCCAGTGACTTGTTCCTTCGAGGGGTATAACTGCTGTGTGTACCGGCTCGGGATCCGCTGGGCTCAGGTGGGTTCATCAAGAACCGCTTCAACAGACCGTAACGCAGTCGACCCATCCCCCTGGTCGACAAGCACAGACCCGGTTTCGGACGCGAATTCGGCCCCCCGAACGGTCACTCCAGTCGGTCCCAGGGCCGAAAGCACTCGTCCGAAACGGCCGGCATCGATCTCCCCCTCCAGAGTGATGATTGTGCGGTCGGTCGCTTCCTGACCGACTGCACTGATATCAGTATCTGCAGCGGAGACCTCTCTCTCCATTCGAACCCGAACCGTTCGCTCGGACGTTTCGAGTGGTGGGAGTTCCGCAGCATACCGACGGAGCGCCGAGGCAACCGCCCCTGTTTCGGCAGCGATGTCTAATTGCCGGGCAGCCTCCGTATAGTTCACAACGCCCGCGCGGAGGGCATACCGGAGATATGGCATGGTATCCACCGCGCGGCGGGTCTCAGCGGCGATCGAGGACATGTGCTCTCAGGGAGCGATGCGCGCAAAAAGCTCCCGATACGAATCAGTCCTCCTCTGAGGACTCGGACAGATCGTCCGCTCGCACGTAGCTCAATACGGTTATGCCGACTAACAGCGCGCCCAGAGCCGCTGCTACTGCGGCAAATGGATCGACGACCAGTAAGACAAGAAGGACCACGAGGAAGGCCACACCCGTTCCGAGGACCAGTGGGTTTCGCAGCCGCTCCGTATCGATGACGTCGCCAAGTTGTTCCGAAACCCACGATGCAGCCTCGCCTTGCTCGGAGGATCCAGCATTCTCACCGACAGTATCGATTTTATCGGGACCCGCATTCGAAGTTTCCTCGGTGTCTTCTGGTGGTTCCACTTCAATCTCGACGCTCTCTCGTTCCTGGCCGTATCCCACCGTGATTTCGAGGCGGCCACTCCCCTGGGCCGCTTCAGTTAGCTGGAGTTCTACTTCCCGCCATTCCCCCTTCGGGACAAACTGGTTCGGTTCCTCGATCGACCCCATCATCGCCAGATCATCGTTCATGTGAAGATGGACGTGGGTCGGTTTGCCGTGATTTTCGAGAACAATATCAACAGATCGCGTCGCATTGACTGCCGTCTTGTCAGTCTCGACGGTATTCAGGCCCTCCCGGTTGAGATAGACGGTCAGTCCCGGCACGTTCCCACCTACGAAGACCTCCTGCAAAAAGCTTCAGGCAGATGTCTCTCGCATATCGGGTGGGAGCAGGTTCGGAATCCCGTCCTCGATAGGATAGACGGCTCCACACTCCGTACAAGTCAGTGTTCCTTCGATGATCTCATCCCCGTCCCGAGTCTCGGCTGAGAGTTCCAGATCAGCCTTATCGACCGGGCAACAAACGATGTCCATGAGTTCTTCGTTCACGTCCCTCACCTACTCGGATAATCGAGGGGGGCCGAAAAAAGGTTGCCGGGTACGGACAAGCCTACGCCCAGGGGTCCTCGCGAACAATCGCCGTCTCTCGGGCGGGACCCAGGCCAAGTGCAACTGCGGGAACACCGAGTTCCGCTTCGATGTACGAAACGTATTCTTTTGCTGGCTCTGGAAGGGCCTTGAAACCGGTCGCGGCGACTGCCTCCCAGTCGACATCTGACCACCCTTCGAACGTCCGATAAACCGGTTCACACTCGCCCCACCGCTCGGTGGTTGCGGGCATCGTGTCCCGTGTCTCGCCGTCGTGTTCGTAGGCGTGGCCCACCTTTACCTCGTCCAATCCGGCCAGCACGTCGAGATGATTGATCGCGATGTCGGTAAACCCGTTCGCTCGAGTCGCGGTTCGCAACATCGGCATATCCAGATGGCCGACTCGGCGGGGCCGGCCGGTGACAGTCCCGTATTCACCGCCCTCCTCACGAATGTATTCGGCGAGGTCACCGTCGAGTTCGGTCGGTAGTGGCCCAGTCCCCACACGGGAGAGATACGCTTTGATGACGCCGATCACGGACCCCTGCCCCACCTCGGTCACGCCGAGCCCTGAGCCTGTCGAGGCATAGCCGGCTGTGGGGTTCGAGGAAGTCACGTACGGGTAAATACCATGATCGATGTCCAATGAGGTTCCCTGTGCGCCTTCAAGCATCACCCGGTCCCCAGCAGCGATACGGTCCTCGAGGTAGGTTCCGACATCAACAGCCAGTCCCTCTGAACGAATGCGCTCGCCAAACTCGCTGAACTCCTCGAAAAGCGCCTCGATGTCGAATGCCGCACCAGGATCGCCACCGTAAACCTCCTCGTAGAGGGCTCTTTTGTGTGGCATAACGTATTCAAGACGCTCACGGAGGACAGTTGAATCGAGCAGGTCACCGATCCGAATTCCGCGGCGACCGGCTTTGTCCTCGTAGGTTGGACCGATCCCCCGGCCCGTCGTTCCCGCCTCGAGATCCGAATCGGCCTTCGCGGCTTCCTCGATCCCGTCGATAGCCCGATGATACGGCATGATCACATGGGCACGTTTTGCCATTTTGACGGTGGGGTCCAGTCCCTGTTCCCGCAAGCCATCGACTTCATCGAAAAAGGTCCGCGGATTGATGACGACGCCGTTCCCCAAAAGGCCGACTTTGCCTCGAATCGCCCCGCTCGGCACGAGTGACAGTTTATACTTCGTGTCCCCATCGACGACGGTGTGACCAGCGTTGTCCCCGCCCTGGTATCGAACGACGACATCTGCCGGCTCGCCCAGCAAGTCGACGACGCGACCTTTGCCTTCGTCGCCAAGTTGCGAACCCACGATCGTTACGGTCATGGTACCTGATTCCGCGCCCCGGGGTAAACCCATTACGAATCGTGTGACAGCCCAGATCGCCACACAGTATCAGGTGCGTTTCAGTTCGCTGTAAGAGTCTTGCTACCAATTGGCAACGGTTGCGTAACATGGGAACACCCGCAACTGTTATAAATAGGGACTGGAAACACTCACATGCCGGTTTCTGGCACGGTAAGGTTTAAATCCCGCAACGACAAGTTAACAAATGGCATGATAGATCGCCTTGCAAAAGAAGTCGATATGTTAGAGCGCCATCTGCAGGTTCTCAAGATGGTCATCGAAAGCGAGCCCATCGGGATCGTGAAGATGTCAAATGAAACAGGGTATCCACACCATAAGGTACGATACTCGCTGCGGGTCCTCGAAGAGGAGAACCTCATCGAACCGTCGAGTCAAGGTGCCATAACCACAGAGGACACCGGGACCTTTGTGGAGGATCTGGACGGCGAGATTGGAGAGATCATGGAGAAACTCGAATCGATGAAGATCGATTCGATGCCCGAAGAAGAATCGGCTTAAAGTTTCGGAACGGTCACGTGGAACGCCTGGCTTCGGTCTTCGACGAGGCCAAGATGGAAGCCGGACCCCCTGTCCGGGGCGACGTAGCTCGCTTTCTCTTGTCTGCTAAAGAGCCCGCCTTTCGACGCCGCGTCCTCGGCAGTTTCCAAAGCCGCCGGTTCGAAGAAACTCGCCGTGACGAAAAAGGCACCTGCCAGGGAGTCAACTGACCCAGCCACATCCCGGGCGCCATCGAGCAGGGCGTCCAACTCCGATCCCTTAACCGGGTTTCGATCGTCGTTGTATTCGCCAACTATCAGCCCCT
>JAGXLJ010000001.1 GCA_018334775.1 Halodesulfurarchaeum sp. | reverse complement strand
ATTACCGCACGGAGACCGTCCGGGTTTCCCGATGTGGCCGGAGTGGCAGATCGGGGAAGGTAACTTCGATCGCGTAGGTGAGTTCCTCGTCATCGGCTCCGAAAACGCCCACCGGCACTGTCTCCGCATCGGCAACGTAGCGAACTGACCGAGTCATTTCCACCCCGTTGACCGTGACCCTGATTCCGAGTCGGGCCCCACTACCGCCCGTACTCAGACGCACCTCCTGCATGTCGTTTTCCCCGGCCTGGACCGACTCCGGAAACGCCCCCCAATCGATTCGTATCCGCGGGAGTTGTTTGGCCTGACCCAGGACGTTGCTGGCGACTTCCTCGCCCAACCCGGCGTCGACCAATCCTGAGACCCCGGCGTCGACAACCGCGCCCGGCCTGCAAATCCCCGCTTGGGACAACCGCTGTCCGCGACCGGCACCAATCCCGGAGATCGCGGTCAGCCCAACCGCCTCCGGTGGGACCCCGGTCTCGACCCGCGCCTCGATTCGGCGACAGAGGTTCGCGCCGGCCGGTCGATCGAAACGGTCGAAGAAGGCACGCACGGCCGCGAGCAAGCGGAGGGCGTTCTGCTTGATGACCCAAGCGTCCGAGCGGAGTTCGGGGGGTAACTCCCCGCCCATGCTCGCTTCGAGGATCGCGAGAATTTTCCGGGCTCCCTGGTCGAGCGACCCCGTATCGCGGCCGAGAACCGCCTCGATCGCATCCCGCTCGTCGCCGCGAGCGCTCACACTGTCGAACTCCTCGCCCTGGGCCACAGCGCCAAGAATCGCTTCCGCCGCTGGTTCGGTATCGACGAGGCCACGAAACCGTTCTGCAGTCTGCAATCGGAGGTAGTATCGAGAGGCTAACTGGCCCATCAGGGTCGCTGAGAGACCCAATTCGCCTTCGGTTTCGACAAAACCCCGCTCAAGGAGGTCATCGAGCACCCTTCGGACACGTTCGCGGACGTCGTCGTAGGCGTCCTCCCCAGGGGCGTAGTTGGCCCGTTGGAAGTAAAACGTCGTTTCGAGCCAGTCCAGAACGTCTTCCAGCCCGGTGATCGTCCCCAGCGCGATCTCCGCGTTGACGTGTTCGGGGAGGTTGTCCGCCAGTCGGGACTCGATCTCCTTCCCGTCCCGAAGGAGCTGCCGATACTTGTCGGCCTCGACCCTATCAGCGATCACCCAGCCATAGCCCACGTCGTCGTATCCCGGCCGGCCGGCCCGGCCCAACATCTGGAGGATGTCGAGCGGGCTCATGTCAACCTCGCCTTCCAGCGGGTCGTGGAGTTTCGTGTCTCGAATCACCACGCACCGCGCCGGGAGATTGACCCCCCAGGCGAGCGTCGAGGTGGAAAACAGGAGATCGATTCGCCCCTCGCGGAACCATTCCTCGACGTGGTCCTTGTCGTTTTTCGAAAGACCCGCGTGGTGGAAGGCCACCCCGTCGAGCACGGACTGACGCAGCGTATCGTTGTCGAGGACCTGCGTGCGCGAATGGAAGTCATAATCGCCTCGGTCCCCGACCGGAATGTCCCGTTGCGCGATTTCGTCCCGTGCCTTTTCAGCGGCCTTGACGGTGTCCTGTCGCGAGGAGACGAAGACCAGCGCCTGGCCGTCCTCGTCGAGATGCGGTTCGGCCAGATCGAGCGCCGTGTAGAGCCGCCGATACTTGTCGGCGAAGGCATTGTCGCCGTGGGTATAGGTTTCAACCCCGGCATGGAGATCAACCGGTCGATACCGGGGGCCAAAGTCGAAGGTCATCTCCTCGGGAGCGTCCAGCCAGGCGGCGACTTCCTCGATGTTTTGCATCGTCGCCGAAAGGGCGACGAATCTGGGGTCGACGAGGCGTCGAAGGCGGGCAACAACGACTTCCAGAACGCTCCCTCTGGAGCGCGAATCGAGCAGGTGCACCTCATCGATCACGACGACATCCACGTCCGTGACGAAGGCGTATCGGGGCGTCTCGTGTTTGCGAGTCGCGGAATCGACCTTCTCCGGCGTCATCACAAGCACATCGGCTCGCTCCGCTCGGCGGGGGTTGAGGTCCCGCTCACCGGTCACGACGTACACGGAATAGCCCAGTTGCTCGATCCGCTCCCACTCGCTTTCCTTTTCGTTCGTGAGGGCCCGCATCGGCGCGATGAAGAGTGCGGTCCCTCCATCCGCGATGGTCTTGGTGATGGCGAGTTCGGCCAGCGCCGTCTTCCCGCTTCCCGTGGGCGCGCTGATTACGACGTTGTCCTCGTGCTCCAGAACTGCCGGGAGGGCCGTCCGCTGCATCTCGTTGAAGGCATCGAAGGAAAACACGTCGGCGAATTCTGGGACTACTTCGGCGACCTCCATCTGGAACGTGGGACGGGCGGTCGGCGCATAGGCGTTTCGTCCGCGATGACAGAAGGGAACCGCTCAAAAGGCCCCCACCGGTAATGCCTCGGTAATGGCACGAGATGTGGAGGCGACACAGACGGAAGTTGCGATCGTCGGGGCCGGTACCGGAGGCTACGTTGCCGCGATCCGGGCCGCCCAACTCGATTTCGACGTGACACTCGTCGAGGCTGGCGAATTCGGGGGAACGTGTCTGAACTTTGGGTGTATTCCCTCAAAGGCACTCATCCATGCCACGAACGTGGCTTACGAGGCCGACGACGCCGAGGAAATGGGCGTCTATGCCGACCCCGACGTCGACTTCGGCGAGATGGTCGACTGGAAGGACGGGGTCGTCGACACGCTCACTGGCGCCGTCGAGAAACTCTGCAAGGCAAACCGCGTGAACATCGTCGAGGGCTGGGCCACGTTCGAAGACGAGCACTCGCTCACTGTCGATCTGGCAGACGAGGAGGGGACTGCAGCCTTCGAGTTCGATCACGCGATCGTGGCGACCGGTTCGCGACCCATCGAAATCCCAGGCTTCGAGTTCGACGGTGAGCACATCCTGTCGTCCCGACACGCCCTGGACCTCACGGAGCTTCCAGAAGAACTGGTGGTCGTCGGGGCCGGCTACATCGGGATGGAACTCTCGATGATCTTTGCCAAGTTGGGGGTCGACGTGACCGTCATCGAGATGCTCGAGGAACTGTTGCCCGGATACGATCGGGACCTTACCCAACCCGTCGAGAAACGAGCCGCCGATCTCGACATCAAGTTCCAGTTCGGTGAGGCCGCAAACGACTGGTGGGAGACCGAGACCGGACTGGTCCTCGAAACCGAAACGAAAGACGGCGAGAACTTCGAGTATGCAGCAGACAGAGCGATTGTGGCCGTTGGCCGAGAGCCGGTCACCGATTCGGCGAACATCGATGCACTTGGCATCGATCTCGACGAAAACGGCTTCGTGGCGACCGACCACCAGGGCCGCACCACTCAGGACCACGTCTTCGCGATCGGTGACGTGGCTGGCGAACCGCTTCTGGCCCACGCCGGGAGCGCCGAGGGACTGGTCGCCGCAGACGCGATCGCAGGTGGAGATGCGTCGATGGCCGAGAAAGCTGTCCCGGCGGCCGTCTTTACCGACCCGGAGATCGCGATGGTGGGCAAATCCGATGCAGAAGCCGAGGACGCGGGCTTCGAGACGATAATCGGAGAGTTCCCCTTCCGTTCCAGCGGCCGAGCGTTGAGTACCGGCCATGATGAGGGATTCCTGCGAATCATCGGCGATGCGCAGACCGGGACGGTGCTCGGAGCCCGGATCGTGGGCCCGGAAGCCTCGGAACTGATCGCCGAACTCGGGTTGGCCGTCGAGACTGGCGCGACCGTCGAAGATGTGGCGGAGACGATTCATACCCATCCCACACTCGGTGAAGGCACGATGGAGGCCGCGGAGAACGCGCTCGGGCAGGCGATTCACACACTGAATCGGTAAAGCGATCACCCGACGACCGACCGCCCCGATGACCTTTTCCCATGGGGTGTTGTATCCCGGACCATGACCACCGTGACACTGGGACCCGAAGGGACCTACTCCCATCGCGCTGCGACCGCTGTCGCGGAGGGCGAGATCGCCTTCCGGGAGTCGGTCCACGGGATCGTGAGCGGAGTCGCCTCCGGAACGTTCGCACAGGGAGTCGTGCCGATCGAGAACAGTATCGAGGGGTCGGTGACCGAAAGTTTGGACGCGCTCGCAGACGCCGACGTGGCGGTCACTCGCGAAATCGTGACGCCGATCAAACACGCGTTACTGGCCCAGGAAGCGGACTTCGAGGTCGTCGCGAGTCACTCACAGGCCCTCGCCCAGTGCCGGAGTTTCCTCCTCAAGGAGTATTCCGAGGTCGACCTCGAAGCGGTAGCCTCGACCGCCAAGGGCGTCAAACGGGCCCGCCAGGATGCCTCTATCGCCGGAATTGGACATCCCGACAACGCGGGCGAGGAGCTGTCGGTGCTCGCCGAGGACATACAGGACCGGACCTCGAACGCGACCCGGTTTTTTGCAATCGCCGGTCCGGATACCAGGACCGAATCGGGCGGGAAGACATCACTCATCGTCTATCCGAACACCAACTACCCCGGTCTCCTCCTCGAACTTCTCGAACCATTTGCCGACCGGGATATCAACCTCTCGCGCCTCGAGTCCAGGCCCAGTGGTGAGCGACTTGGAGACTACGTCTTCCACATCGACCTCGAAGCAGGATTGTACGAGGAGCGAACCCAGGCCGCGATTGCCGACATTGAGACCGTCGCCGAGAACGGGTGGATTAAGCGCATGGGGTCCTACGACGTTGAACACGTCGTTTGACGGGGGAACATCTTTTTGTCCTTCGCGTTCCAATACAATACTGCATGACACGAAAGAAAAACCCCTTCGAGGAGATCGAACGCATGCTTGAGAAAATGAGCAAGCAGTTCCAGGAATCCGACCAGTTGCGTGGCATCGAGTCGGCCCTGCCCGGGCGGCTCAACGTCGACCTTGGGGAGTTCGAGGATGCTTTCGAGGTCACGGCGGACCTACCGGGCTTTGACAGCGAGAACATCGAGGTCGAAATCATCGACGACCAGTTGCGGATCCGGGCCGATCGAGAAACGGAAACGGAAGCCGAAGCCGAATCTCCGGATCGGTACATCCGGCGTGAGCGAAAACAGCGGTCCATCGACCGACGGGTGTCCCTACCCGAACCGGTCGCGGAGGAGGACGTCGAAGCGACGTTCACCAACGGGGTCCTGACGGTCTGTCTCCCAAAGTCAAACGAAAGTGAGGAGACAACCCAGATTGACATCGAGTGAATGCGCTGAAACGCGAAGATTGCCAAGGGTAACTACCCTGGGGTGACCGTTTCGGCGAATCCGCTGTCACAAGTCCTTTTATTGCCGCCACGCGACCCAGTGGTATGGACTATACCCCCCGGGACATCGAGCACAAGTGGCAGGAGCGTTGGGCGGAGCGTGGCCGGTACGAAGCCGACCCGGACGACGAGGACGCGACCTTCGTCACCGTCCCGTATCCCTACCCCAGTGGTGGGATGCACATCGGTCACGCCCGCACGTACACAGTCCCGGACGTGTACGCTCGGTATCGTCGCCTCCAGGGTGACAATGTGCTCTTTCCCCTCGGGTGGCACGTCACCGGGACGCCGATCGTCGGGGCCGTAAACCGACTCCAGAAAGGGGAAGAAGAACAGCTCTCGGTCCTGCGAGACACCTATGGGGTCCCGGAGGACGAACTCGAATCACTCGAGACCCCGATGAGCTACGCCCGCTACTTCATCGAGAACCACTACAAGAAGAACATGCAGTCACTGGGGCTCTCGATCGACTGGCGCCGGGAGTTCACCACGAACGACGACCGCTATTCGAAGTTCATCACCTGGCAGTATCAAACCCTGCGAGATCGGGGCCGCCTGGAGAAGGGGCTCCATCCCGTGAAGTACTGCACCGAGGAGGAAAATCCGGTCACGACTCACGACATCCTGGAGGGTGAGGAGGCCGAATTTCAGGAGTATACGCTCATCAAGTTCGACCACGAGGGGAGGACGATTCCGATGGCAACGCTGCGGCCCGAGACGGTCCGCGGGGTTACGAACGCCTTCATTCTTCCAGACGGCGAGTACGTCGAGGCGACCGTCGACGGCGAGGACTGGATCGTCTCGAGGGCGGCCGTCGAGAAACTCGAACTCCAGCACCGTGGGGTGACGGTCAATCGGAAGATCGACGGCAAAACGCTCGTCGGCGAGACGGTCACCAACCCCGTCACCGAGGAATCGGTACGCATCCTCCCAGCCACCTTCGTGGACCCGGAGAACGCCACCGGTGTCGTGATGTCCGTCCCAGGACATAGCCCAGACGACTGGGTGGCTCTGGAAGAGGCCAAAGCCGACACCGATCGACTCGAATCGTACGGGATCGATCCCGAGACCGTCCAGGAAATCGAGCCTCAGTCGATCATCGATGTAGAGGGGTACGGCGAGTTTCCCGCGAAAGACGCCGTCGAGGCGTTCGAGATTAGGAACCAGGATGACCCGGCCCTCGAAGAGGCGACCCAGGAGGTTTACAACCGGGAATTCCACGCCGGGCAGTTGAAGGAGATGTACAACGAGTACGCCGGCGAGATCATCGAGGAGGTCCGCGAGGAACTGGACGAGCACTTCCAGTCCCAGGGCGCTTTCGATTCGATGCACGAGTTCTCCGAGGAGGTCGTCTGTCGCTGTGGCGGGGCTGTCGAGGTCGCCAAACAAGATACCTGGTTTTTGAGTTACAGCGACGAGGACTGGAAGGCCGAAACCCGCAAGATCGTCGACTCGATGGACGCGATTCCCGAGAACACCCGGGAGCAGTACTACCACACGATCGACTGGCTCAACGAGTGGCCCGCCATCCGGAACTACGGGCTGGGCACCCGGCTCCCGTGGGATGACGATTTCGTCATCGAACCGCTCTCGGACTCGACGATCTACATGGCCTACTACACGATCGCCCACCGTATCGAGGACGTCCCGGTCGACGCGCTCACACGGGACTTCTTCGACACGCTGTTTTACGGGGCGGAGGCCGTCGAAAACCCTGACGAGCGAGCACTCGAACTGCGCGAAGAGTGGGACTACTGGTACCCGGTCGACTACCGGTGCTCCGCGAACGACCTCATCTCCAATCACCTCTCCTTTTACCTGTTCCACCACGCAGAACTCTTCGAGGAGTCCCAGTGGCCCGAGGGAATCACGATCATGGGCATGGGCCTGCTCGAAGGCACGAAAATGTCCTCTTCGAAGGGCCATGTCGTCCTGCCAACCGAGGCGATCGAGGAGTACGGCGCGGATACGGTCCGATTTTTCCTGCTGAACTCCGCGGAGCCCTGGCAGGATTACGACTGGCGGGCCGAGGATGTCCAAGGTACCCGTGATCAGCTCTCGGGATTCTGGCGGCGCGCCCGTGCGGTGATTCAAACCGACATTCCGGACACCCAGCCTGACCTGGACCGTATCGACCGCTGGCTGCTCTCGAAGCTCCAGGGCATCATCCAGGACGTGACCGAGGCGATGGAGGGGTTCAGCACCCGTCACGCCAGCCAGGACGCCTTTTTCCAGCTTGAAGAGGTCCTGCGGTGGTACCGCAAACGAACCGACCTCGACCGGCCTGGTGCCCGTTGGACCAGGGCGGAAGTCCTGCGGACCCGGCTTCGTCTGTTGGCCCCGATTATCCCGTTCATGACCAACGAGCTCCATGAGCAGTTGGTCGGCAAGCCGGTCGAAGACACAAGCTGGCCGGAGCCCGATCTGGCCCTCCAGAACGACGTCATCGAAAACGAGGAGGAGTTCGTCGAGGGCGTGTACGACGACGTGCGGGATATCGTAGAGGTGACGGGCACCGACCCCGAAACGATCCGGCTGTTCCTCGCGGCGGATTGGAAACACCAGGTCTTTGAGTCGGTCCTCGAAGTCGGTCCCGACCAGGGCGGGGCGATGAGGCAGGTCATGGAGGACCCGGAACTCCGCGAACGAGGTGAGGCGGTCAACGACCTGGTCGGCAGCCTGGTCGAAACCGTCCGCGAACGGTCCGGTGAGACACTCGATGCGATGGCGGAAATCAACGAATGGGCCCTGTACGAGGAGGCAGCCGCGTTCATCGAATCCGAGTACGATGCGACAGTCGAGGTCGTTTCCGAGACCGAGGTAGACGCGGAAAAAGCAGGTCAAGCTGAGCCGTTCCGTCCGGCAATTCTCCTCGAGTAGGGCGGTTTTGCCGTGGAATACCGCGTTTGTACCGTCGGATTACGTGTTTGTACCGTCGAAAGAGGCGTTTTTAGACGCCGAGAAGGTCGAATTCGGTACCGAACCCTTCCTCGATCGCGTGTTCGTAGACGACGTGTGCGGCGGCCACGTCCTGAATCGCGAGTCCAGTGCTGTCGAAAACGCTCACGCCTTCGATATCCTCGCGACCCCCTCTGTTTCCGGCAACAATTTCGCCGATCTCGCCGTAGATGTCATCGTCAGCGAGTGTCCCATCGTGGAATGGAACGTTGATCTCGCCCGAGTGGGTGCACTGCTCGTAGTCGTCGATGACGATTGACGCGTCGAGCAAGAGGCCGTCCGCCAGTTCCTGTTTGCCCTCGGCATCGGCCCCCATCGCGTTGATGTGGGTGTGCTCGCCGACGTCGTCGGGATCGACGATTGGCTCCCGAACCGGGGTGACCGTCGAGAGGACATCACAACTCGCAGCCTCGCTCACCGAGCCGCCACGAACGTCAAAGCGATCCTCGAAGTGGTCGATGAACGCCTCGATCTGCTCGTTATCGACGTCCGAGACGACGACCTCTTCGATATCTCGAACCGTCGCGACAGCTTCAAGTTGGGTGTAGGCCTGAATTCCTGCCCCAATAATCCCCATCGAGGAGGCGTCCTCGACGGCCAGATAATCCGTGGCGACGCCAGCAGCCGCGCCGGTGCGTTTCTGGGTGAGAATGGTCCCATCGATCAATGCGAGTGGATAGGCCGTCTCCGGATCGCTGTAAATGACGGTGCCCATCACCGTCGGAAGGTCGAACTTCTCTGGGTTGTCCGGGTGGACGTTGACCCACTTGAGCGCGGCCGCATCCCAGTCCTCGGTTTCGAGATACGCGGGCATCGAGCGGAAGTCACCGTTGTACTTCCGGAGATCGATGTAGGATTTGGCGGGCATCTGGGCGTTCCCCAGTTCGTAGGCCTGGAAGGCATCCTCCACGCCGTCGATGAGTTCGTCCATTGGCATCTCGCGATCAACCTGGTCGCTCGTCAAGAGGCGCGTCGTGCGCGCTGGCATACCCGGAAGTTGAACGAGGCCGTACTTATATGGACCAGAATTCGATACGCGGTCAATCTCTTGCCTCAATTATGCGTACCTGTCGGGATTAGGCCGCCACGACGGCCATATCGGACGTTTCGGGATGATTCCCTCGAGACCCCGCATGGTACGGAATAACATATTGAAAATGGCCCCATATGGCAGTATCCAGCACCCCCTGAAACTCGATTCCCCCAGTCGACGATTGCAGTGAATCTGCCAGCCTGAAACTAGAGACGAGGGTACGAACTGGGCTGTGCAACATGTCGCAAGCGGCCACCCGAGGGAGCGCCTGGATGAAGCAACAGCTAGCCAGCTACATGACAATAGCAACGCAGTCTCGTCTTGCAGCTGATTTTTGCTCGAAACGGAGCGACCGGGGAGAAATATCGGTTTCGAATGGTCAGTTGGGAACGGGGAGCAGTTCGTTCTGGGTCGCGGACCGTCTGGCCCGTTCGGCAGATCGGAGCGGTCTTCGACCGCTCAACTCGCGGACTTCGTCCGCTCGTTCGTTCGGAGAGACTCGCTTCGCTCGCCTCTCCCGGCTCACGGGCAAACCGCGCCCGCTCGCACATACGGAGACTCCCTTCGGTCGTCTCCCGGCTCACGGGCAAACCGCGCCCGCTCGCACATACGGAGACTCCCTTCGGTCGTCTCCCGGCTCACGGGCAAACCGCGCCCGTTCGCCAGTTCGGAGCGGTCTTCGACCGCTCCTACATCGCGCCGCCCATGCCACCCATACCGCCCATGCCGCCCATGCCGCCACCCATGCCGCCGCCCATGCCGCCGGGACCACCGGCAGGCATGTCATCGTCGTCATCGTCGGTGGCGCCGCCCTTGAGGTCGCCGGCGGCGATCACGTCGTCGATACGGAGAATCATCACGGCGGCCTCGGTGGCCGACTCAATGGCTTGGGTCTTCACGCGGAGCGGTTCGACGACACCCTCGTCTTCCATGTCGAGGACGTCGCCAGTGTAGGCGTCGAGCCCGTAGCCGCTGGAGCCAGAGTCGTGCTGGCTTCGAAGTTCAACCAGGGAGTCGATCGGGTCGTGACCTGCGTTCTCCGCGAGCGTGCGCGGGACGACTTCCAGCGCGTCAGCGAAGTGCTCGACCGCGAGGGCTTCGCGGCCGCCGACCGAATCGGCGAAGCCGCGAAGTTCCAGCGCCAGTTCCGTCTCGGGCGAGCCGCCACCGGGGACAACCTGCCCGTCTTCGAGCGTCACGCGGACGACGTGGAGCGAGTCCTCGATGGCTCGCTCGACCTCGTCCACGACGTGCTCCGTGCCGCCACGGAGGATCAGGGTCACGGACTTGGCCTCCTCGACGTCCTCGATGAAGATCCGTTCGTCACCGCCAACGTCCTTCTGCGCGACCGAGCCAGCCTGCCCGAGATCGTCCGCAGAAATGTCACGGACACTCGACACTGCCGTCGCACCGGTGGCGCGGGCGATGCGAGTCATATCGTCGGACTTCGCGCGGCGAATGGCCAGGATGCCTTCCTCGGCGAGGAAGTGCTGGGCCATGTCGTCGATGCCGCCGTCGACGAAGACGACGTCGGTGCCGGCCTCGGCGAGCGCGTCGACGAGTTCGCGAAGCTGGGCCTCCTCCCGCTCGAGGAACTCTTCGAGTTGGTCGGGGTCGGTGACGTTGACTTCGGTGTCGATTTCGGTCTCCTCGATTTCGAGACCGGAGTCAACGAGTGCCACGTTGGCATCCTCGACGGCGTAGGGCATGTTCTCGTCGACGCGAGTCTTGTCGACGATGACGCCCTCGATCAGCTCGGAGTTGTCGATGGCGCCGCCGACGACCTTCTCGACTTTGACATTGTCCGTGTCGATGCCGGTCTCGTCGGCAACTGACTGAACACCAGAGACGACGAGACTCGAGAGCGAGGTCTTGGCGGTCTCCGCGCCCTTCCCGGTCATCGCCGTCGCGGCGATCTGTTCGAGATACTCGGTGTCTTCGGTTGAGATGCTGATGGCCTTGTCTTCAAGCAAGTCCTTTGCCTCCTCCGCGGCCTGGCGGTAGCCCTGGGCCAGCGTGGTGGCGTGAATGTCCTGGTCGAGCAGGTTCTCGGCCTCGGAGAGGAGTTCGCCGGCGACGATGACGGCGGTCGTAGTGCCGTCACCGACCTCCTTCTCCTGGGTCTCGGCGACCTCGACGATCATGTTGGCCGCCGGATGCTCGATGTCCATCTCTTTGAGAATGGTGACACCGTCGTTCGTAACGACGACGTTCCCCGTCGAATCGACGAGCATCTTGTCCATCCCTTTCGGGCCGAGGGTGGTGCGGACGGACTCCGCGACCGCCTTACCCGCGGTGATGTTCATCGACTGTGCGTCTTCGCCCGATGTTCGCTGGGACTCCTCCGAAAGAACAATGAGGGGCTGATTACCCATTTGCGCCATGGTCGGAAGAGAGTTGTTTTGCTATTCTATATAAACGTTCTGGTCCAGAATACAGAACCGGGCTTCCACGGGTGCCTGTCGTGTTATGACTTCTCATGGCAATCCTTTTTAGGTGGAGTTGCGTCCTGAGCGCTGCGGCCCGGGTGTTGCGCGGGCTTAGTCCGAAAACTCGTGATAGTCCATCCCCTGGCTCTTCAACTCCTCGACGCGTTTGCGCTCCAGGAAGGAGTAGACGGCACCGTGTGGAGCCCCGTCAAGCAGCATATCTGCGGCGCTCCGAACAATTTCGACCTGGCGAGGCGACCCAATAATACCCATCGTCGAGCCGTAAATCACCACGCTCGCACCGGTCAACTCCTCCATAAGTTCCCTGGTTCGCCCACCCTCCCCAATGAGGCGGCCCTTTTTGCGTCGTAGATCGGTGTCGTTCCGGGCTGCCCGATCAATGTTGATCAGGTCGAACATCCGCATTTCGTCGTCGAGAAGCGACAATGCCTCTTCCGGCGAAAAGCCACGCCCGATGGCCTCGACGATGTTCGAGGCAGTCATGCCCTTCACCGTGTCTCCGACCGACTCGATCCGGACGGCCCCGTCCTCGGAGTCGATAGTGAGTTCGACTTCCGCGGCCTGCTCGATCGTCTCGACGGTCTCACCCCCTTCGCCGATGAGGACCCCGATCCGTTCCGTCGGAATCTTCACGTGTTGCATGACCGGGAATAGCGACTCTGCAGGTTTAAGCGTTCGTTCCCGGCCGCTGGCATTAGTCCCGGCTCGGCGGCGAGGCCTCCGTTTCCAGATACGATCTGAGGGATTCGGTTGTCACGTCCACGTCCAGATCCGCGAAAAACGAGGCGATGTTTCGACAGTCGCGTTCGAGGAACTCCTCAGCGTTGGGATGGTGAACCGTGACTGCCTGTCCCACGTCAATGACGGTGATCTGGCCGTCGTGGAAAACCAGGTTGAACTCGCTGAGGTCGCCGTGGATCAGGCCCGCATCGTAGAGCCGTCGCATGTATTTTCTGACGACCGAATAGGCCGTTTCCGGGTTTTCGATCGTGACGTCGACGAGAGTTGGCGCCGGCCCCTCCTCGTCGCCCAGGTACTCCATGACCAGCACGTTTCGTTGGACAGCCAGCGGGTTGGGAACGGCGACGCCGGCCGCCTGGGCCCGCTTTAAGTTCGAATACTCCTTGCGCACCCACGCAATGACGACTTTGGTCGTCGACCCACGAATGCCCTCGAAACGCGGGTCGCCTTCGAGGTAGTCGCTCATCTGCTGGAAGTTACTGGTGGTCGTCAGATAGACCTTCACGGCGACGGTTTCACCCTCGTCGTCCAGTGCTTCGTAGACGTTTGCCTCCTTGCCCGTCGAAATCGGACCGCCGAAGGCCTGGAGGTAATCGTCCTGGACGAGTTTGTACAGGGCGGCGTAGGTCGCGTCGTCGAAGACCGAGCCCTCGACTTTGAACTGTTCGGTGTTTTTCAGCCGCTTGCGAAACTCGGAGAACTCCCGGTCCTTTTGTCTGGCGATGCGGTCCGCCTCGGTGTCCCTGACATCGATCGCCTCCCACTCGTCGCCCACCTCATCGGTGGGGCCGGATTCGACGAACTCGTCAGTCACTGCTCACCCGATGTGACCCTCCTTTTTGAGTTGGTCAGCCTCGCTTTTCTCGTATCGCCAGGCGATATCTGCTTTCTCGTCTTGCCAGTCCCACGGTTCAACCAGCACCACGTCGTCCTCCCGGATCCAGATGCGTTTTTGCATCCGGCCCGGGATGCGGGCGATGCGCTCGACGCCGTCTTCGCACCTGACTTTTACACGATTCGCTCCGAGCATGTTCTCGACCACGGCGAATACCTCGTCATCGTCCGGCATTCTGAGGTCCGTTCGCCCACGCTCGTTCTCGCTCATGGCTTCGGATTGGCAACACAAACGCTTAAACCCCACCACACGAAACCGCCGACCCGGTCCAAAACCGGGGTTAGTCCCGAAGCTCCTCAAGCCGTTCCCGGCCCGGCGCGATCAGGGTATCGAGTTGACTTGCAAGTGCCGACTTCGCATCGGCCGGATGGAGTTCGCCCGATTCGAGATCGCCAGCAAGCCCCTCATAGCCGTCGTATTCCAGGTTGCCTCCGTATTTCTCGGGCCGCTCCACGACGACGCGGTCGACTCGCGGAAAGATCTGATACTGGAACAACTGGAAGACCGGATTGACTTTATCGCCCTCGGGATCGGGTGTCGGGGGGCAAAACGCCGCGTTGACCTTCTCTTCGAGGGCCTCTCGGGAGTCCTCCATCGAAATCGTCACGCCCCCGCTCGAAGACATCTTGCCCTCGCCGGTCTCCAGATCGCCCAAAATCGGAGTGTGAATCGCCGGTCGGACCTCGTATCCCAGACTCGGGAGTTCCTCGCGGGCCAGCATGTGGACCTTGCGCTGGTCGAGGCCGCCGACGGCCAGATCTAGGTCGAGATATTCGATGTCAAGGGCCTGCATGAGCGGGTAGACGACGTGTGAAACCGTGATCGTCTCGCCGCTCTGAATCTCGGCCATCGCCCGTTTGGCACGGTTGAGCGAGGTTTCCAGCGCGATGGTGTGAAGGTCCAGTACGTACTCCTCGTCGAGTTGGAACTCGGAGCCGTAGCGAAACTCCGTCTGCTCGGGGTCGAGTCCATAGGCGACGAACTGGGCTTTCATCTGCTCGGCGGTCGCCCGAATCTCCTCGAAGGTCCCCTTCCCATTGAGATACGCGTGCACGTCCGCGAGCAGAACGACGACCTCGAGTCCGGCGTCCTGCAAGTCGATGAGTTTGTTCGCGGTCAAGAGATGCCCAATGTGAAGGACCCCCGATGGTTCGTATCCCACGTAGGCCCGCTTTCCCTCGGGATCGGCTGCCACTGTCCGGAGTTCCTCGTCCGTGACCACCTCCGAGGCGTTCCGAGTCAGGAGGTCGTAGGTGTCCATACGCCCTCGCAATCGGGCTGGGAGGTTAGGGCTTCTGGAAGTCGCCGACATGAAACCCGCCTCAATGTTCAAATAGCAAGACCTGGCCAGGCCCCTGCATGCCCTGACACTTGCCCGGAACGGCTCGCGAGAGCGGGTTTCCGACCGCGACAGACTCGGCATCAGCCATGTCATGTCGGGTGTGGCCCACCGTTCCGGACGACCGCCAGCCTGTCCTGCTGGCAGGCCACCTGTTCGCCCCGGTCACGAATCGAGGAGTTCGCTCGGATCAGCATCCCGCCGATCGGCCCGGTGTTCCGAGATTAGCTGATCGACCATCGCTGCGTTCTTCGAATGGAGCCGTTCCCTCGCTCGTTCCTCCCAGTCCTCGATGGCCGCTGTGACATCTGCCTCCCGAGCCACCGCCAGTTCGTCGACCTCCTGGATCGTCACCAAGTCGGCGGAAGCCACCGGCACCTTGTGTTCAAAGAGCAACCGGTCCGCGACGTCGGAAATCCCGCCATTCCGGAGGACGAGACCCGGTTCGTACTCGATGAGCCGTTCGGCCGTTCGACGACCCGCTCCCGACGCGTCCCGAAGATAGACCACGTCCCCAGTAGCGATTCCAAAGGCCTCGTCAGCCGCCTCGATCGACTCGACCGTGAATTTCTCGATCATTTTCACCGACGTCAGATCGCCGGCCTGGTCCACGTCGGAGAAGTTCGAATGGTCGAGTTTCCAGAGTTCTTTCAATCGCTCCAGTTTGGCTTCCAAGTCTTCGCGAGCCCGGCGTTCTTCCTCCAGTTCGCCCTTGAGCCGGTTGTTCTCCCACTGGAGTTTGGACACCTCCCGCCGGGACCGAGCCTCGGTCCGTTCCTCGCGTTTGGCCGACGAAAGCCGGTTCTGCAGGTCCTCAATGGTCGAGTCCTTCTCGTCGAGTCGGACTTTGAGGTCCTCGACATGTGACTGAAGCCGCTCGACCTGGGTTTCGAGGTCCCGGATGTGAACCTGTTCAGGGCTCGGCTCGGGCGGTTCAGCCCCTGACTCGGACGAGGACTCAGCGGTCGACTCCGCCCGCTCCCGGAGCACCGCCTCGACAGTCGTCTCCTCGGCGATCACCTCCCCCACGACCGCCTCGCGATCGACGTCGGGTGGAAGTTTTTCCACCACCCGCTGGATGGTGTCCGCGTATTCGTCGTGGGCGAACAGCGCGGCGCCCAATGCGTCTCGTTCGTGGTCGTTCGCCGTCGACGCGTTCCGTGTCCGGTGGAGTTTCTCGTCGACCGGTAGATCCCTTGCGGGGGTCCACGCGGCTGCGTCGAAACTTCGGCGGATCTTCTCGACAGTTTCGGGCATCGGCGTGACGTCGGCGGCGACGAGGATCGGTCGACCACGTTCGATTATCCACTTGATGACCGTCGCCATGTCAGCCGTTCGGCTGTGCCAGGTTTCCAGCGGCGAGCCATCGAGATCCACGATCCCAACCGCAGTCGTGGTCCCGGGATCTATCCCGACAAAAACCCGGTCCCGACGGGTGACGAGTGGTTCGAAATCGACACCGTCCCGCTTGACGGGTTCGATCTCGATCCGGGTATCACCAGATCGGCCCCCGGAGACTGGGATCTCGCTCACCGGTGCCTCGACCGTAAAGACGGCGTTCGAGAACCCCCCATATTTCTCGGTCACGTCCCGCTCGTAGTCGAGTCCAGCCTCCTCAAGTGCCGAGCCAACCCGCCTCGCTTCGGTCTTGACGTGGCCGTGAATGCGACGCGTGTACCGGTCTTCGCTGGACCCACCCTTCCCGATGGAACGGCCGCGCGAGACTTTCACCGTCGTGCGATCGGTAAACGCCCGAACAGCGGCGCCCACGTTCCGAGCCGCGAGTCTGGCCGCTGCTTCGGCTTCGGACATTGGGTCCGAGTCATAGGGAACCCCATGCCGATTAGCGACTCTGGAAAGCGGTTCCGGTCGTTCGTCTCCCGTCACCTGGACCAAGGTCGTGTCCGGCGGAAGCCGTCGCAAAAAGCGGACGAGGTCGTCCTTGTCCGCGGCCAACTCGTACATATTGTCCGTCGCAATGAGGTCCGGTTCTGCCGTCTGTATCCGGCGAAGGAGTTTGTGATAGCTCACGCTGGCCCGCTCGACCGGCTCGCCGTCGAAAACACAGAGGGCATAGGCTGGGGCATCCCCACGGACGTCCCCGCTCTGCACGTCGACACCGTAGACGAGGGTGTCAAGTGCGTCGGTCCGAGTGCTCACGGACCTGGGTATGGTGGCGAGATAAATAAGTTCGTTCCGCCCATTAGTGGCCTTGAGAGCCGGAACGACCGGACCATGCTGAAACAAACCATGCTCTGCCGACCTCCGAGAAAAAGTGAAGGATTCATAGCCGGTGACCGCAAAGCTTGCCAACACTGGTGCACGGAATCCGGCGCGCGACTGGTCGGTCGACTGACGAACCGAAAGCAGGCCTGCCTGTAGGACCGACCAAGCGGGCTCTCGAATCGAATCGCGGAGCCGGTCACCCAGCATCGATACGCATATGTCACGAGAATGGAACATAGTCGTCTGCGTTAAACAGGTTCCCGACGCTGACGACGTCTCGATCGATCCCGACACCGGAACGCTGAATCGCTCCGACGCCGAGGCCGTCCTCAACAAACCCGACTACAATGCTGTCGAGACGGCACTCCGATTGAAAGAGGCGGTTGGCGGAACGGTAACCGCCGTAACGATGGGGCCACCCTTCGCCAAAGCCGTCCTGGAGGCCGCCGTCGGATTGGGTGCCGATGACGGCATCCTGTTGACCGATCGGGCCTTCGGCGGCAGTGACACCTGGCCGACGAGCCTGGCCCTGGCCGCGAGCGCCGAGGAACTCGACGGCGACGTCGTGATCTGTGGCGAGGAGAGTACTGATTCCTCGACTGGGCAGGTGCCACCCGGCATCGCCGCCCACAACGACTGGTCACAGCTCACCTACGTCGAAGAACTCGAACCCCGGCCGGAGAACGACGAACTGGTCGCAACGCGGGACATCGAAGGTGGCCACGAGGAAGTGGCCGCAAGCCTGCCCGTGGTCGTGGCCGTCGGCTTCGGCATGAACGAACCACGAGTCGCTGGACTCCACCGGAAGATTTTCTCGGAAACGGAGTTCGAACCCGAGGAGTACTCGGCCAGTGACCTCGGCATCGAAGAATCGGTCGGTCTCGCTGCCTCCCCGACGTCTGTCGGCGGGATGGACACGGCCGACCCAGTCGAGCGGGAACGGGAAATGGTTGACTCCGTCGACGAACTCGTCGACAAACTCCAGAGCGAGGGGGCGATCTAGATGCCGGGTGAAGTTGATACTGACGAATACGAGGACGTCTGGGTCTTCATCGAACAGCACGAGAGCGAGGCTGCGAAGGTCTCCTGGGAACTGCTCCAGAAGGGCCGGGAACTCGCCGATGAGAAAGGGGAACGGTTAGTGGCCCTGGTCATGGGCGAGGACGTGTCCCACTTGGCCGAGGAGGCCATCGAGCGGGGCGCTGACGAAGTGCTCGTAGTCGAGGACCCGATCTTCGAGCCCTATCTCCCCGGACCGTACGGTGAACAGTTCAGCGAACTCGTCGAAGAACGCAAACCCGACATCGTTCTCATTGGCGGGAGCCACACAGGCCGAGACTTCGCTGGCCGCGTGGCGGTCCCCACCTACGCCGGGCTGACCGCTGACTGTA
This sequence comes from Halodesulfurarchaeum sp., assembly GCA_018334775.1. GTDB lineage: Archaea > Halobacteriota > Halobacteria > Halobacteriales > Halobacteriaceae > Halodesulfurarchaeum. The sequence goes on along the minus strand of JAGXLJ010000001.1, from coordinate 9,131 downwards.
CGGAACTCGAAATCGAGGCCGACACCCACCTTCTCCTCGCGAAACGACCCACCTTCGGCGGGGACGCCATGGCGACGATCAAGTGCGTGGAACACCGACCGCAGATGGCCACGGTTCGGCCCGGTGTCTTCGACGCCGCCGAGCCCGATCCCGACCGAGAGGGCACGACCACCGAGGTCGAAGCCGCTGTCGGTGAGGAAAACGTTCACTCCAGGGTTCTCGAGCGAGTTGTCGGTGACATTACCGACATCACTGACGCAGAAGTAATCGTGGCCGGTGGGTTCGGCACCGAAGGCGAATTCGGCCCAATCGAAGAACTCGCGGATCTGCTCGGCGGAGAGGTCGCTGCGACGCGGGAAGCTGTCGAAGAGGGATGGATCGAAGCAGCCCGTCAGGTCGGCCAGACCGGGAAGACCGTCAAACCGGACCTGTACGTCGCTGCGGGCATCAGCGGCGCGATTCAGCACCTCGAAGGCATGAACGACTCCCAGACGATCGTGGCGATCAACGACGACCCGAACGCCCCGATCTTCGACGACGCCGATTACGGCATCGTCGGTGACCTCTTCGAGGTGCTCCCGGCACTGACTGACGCGATTCGGGATGAACAGGAGGGCACAGCATGACTGAAAGACCGAACTTCGACGACTACTTCGACGCAATCGTCGTCGGCGCTGGCCTGGCCGGCAGTGCGGCCGCTTTGACGATGGCTCAACAGGACCTCGAGGTCCTCCTCATTGAGCGGGGGAACTATCCCGGCGCGAAAAACGTCTTCGGCGGGACGATGTACACCCCTCGAATCCGGGAACTCACGGGCGAGGGCTTCGAGGACGCACCAGTCGAACGCCACCTCGGGACGAAGCGCTTCGGATTGCTCTCAACCGAGGACGAAACTGCGATGTCGATCAAGCCGGGTCAGTGGCAGGAATCGCCGCACAACGACACCTACACGGTGCTCCGCGGCAACTTCGACGAATGGTTCGCGGACCAGGCCATCGAAGCTGGGGCCACGCTCATCACGGAGACGACCGTGACCGACCTTGTCCGCGAGGGCGAATCGATCGTCGGCGTCGAAACGGACCGACCAGACGGAACGATCCACGCACCGATGGTGGTCCTGGCCGAGGGTGGCAACTCGCTGGTCTCGGAAGCAGCCGACCTCAAGGAAACCGATCCGCCGGAGAAGGTCGCTATCGGAGTCAAGGAGGTCCGCAAGTACGACCGCGAAACTATCGAGGAGCGGTTCGGCCTCGGCGAAGACGATGGTGCTGCCTACCATTACTTCGGTGAAGGTGCCTGTGGCGGGGGCGTCGGTGGTGGATTCATTTACACGAACAAGCGGACCCTCGCCATCGGGGTCGCCTACACTATCTCCGACGCAATCGAGGACGACCGGAAGCCGGACGAACTCCTCTCGGATTTCAAGGAGCACCCGGCCGTTGCCCCGCTGGTCAAAGGCGGCCGAGTGGTCGAGTATTCGGCCAAAAGCATCCCCGAAGGCGGTGCCTCCTCAGTGCCGGAGCTGGCCCACGACGGGGCCGTGATCATCGGCGACGCCGCCAGCCTGCTCCTTAACAATGGCATTCACTTGGAAGGAACGAACATGGCCGTCGAAAGCGGCTATCTGGCTGGTAACGCCATCGTGGAGGCCATCCACGCCGGCCGGACCGACGCGGCGGCGCTACAGTCCTATCCCGAGGAACTCGAGTCTTCCTACGTGATGGAAAACCTGCAGAACTACGACTGGTTCAGCGACTTCGCCCACGACGAGAAGCAGTTCCTCTTCCAGCAGTTGCCCAAAGCGCTGACCGAGGCCGAACTCGAATTCTTCAAACAGGACTACGAACCGAAAGAGACCCACGCAAAACGGGCCAAAAACATGCTGCTCCGGGCGGCCGGCGGCTGGACAGGCGCGGCGAAAAAGGCCTGGAAATACCGAAAACTCCTCTCATGAGCGCACACCCCAAAACCCCCGAGATCGAGCGACCGAGCATCGAGGACCGCCTCTACGCGAACAAGTACACCGACCACGAGGACTCCCATCTCGGCGTCTTCGAGGACGAGACCTGCCTGGACTGTGAGACCTACGACTGTGTCTCGGTCTGTCCGGCGAACGTCTGGCGCAACGAGGGCGATGAAGACGGCGTCCCGTTGATCGCCTACGAGAACTGTCTGGAATGTGGGAGCTGCCGCTGGGCCTGTCCCTATGACAACGTCATCTGGGAGAACCCACCCAATGGGACGGGCATGACCTATCGGTACGGTTAACGCTCCTCGGGATAGGGAACCTCGATAGTCTGGCCGTCTTCGGCGACTCGGACCATGCCGTCGAAGGCGTCTTTGGCTTGCTGTAGGAGTGTCCCCGTTTCACCGGCGTACCGTGGGGATATGTGGGTCAATGCGAGTTGTTTTGCTGCCGCGGTTCGTGCAATACGACCGCTTTCTCGGGCCGTCGAATGACCGGTTTCTCGCGCCCTGTCAGCTTCGGTGTCCGCGAAGGTTGCATCGTGAACGAGCAGATCCGCGCCGTCAGCGGCCCGTTCAACGGCTTTTGTGGGACGCGTATCACCCGTGTAGACGACGGTTCGACCTGGTCTGGGCGGGCCAACGACCTGATCGGGCTCGACAACAGTACCGTCCTCGAGTTCCACAGGGTGACCGTCGTGGAGGGTAGAGAACATCGGCCCGGCCGGAACACCGAGTTCCTCGGCCCGGTCCCGGTCGAAGCGCCCTTTCCGATCGGCTTCCACGAGCGCGTAGCCGACTGCAGGCGTGTGGTGCTCAGTCGCGATAGTTCGGATCTCGTACTCCGGTCGCTCCCGAATCGTCGTCCCAGGGTCGACCTCCTCGACGGTGACCGGGTAATCGGGTTCGTCGGTGATCGCATAGATCAAATCGACCACCCGACTTCGCGTCCCCGGTGGCGTGTAGACGACCAAGGGGTCGGTCCGCTCGTTGAACTCCCAAGTCTGGACGAGGCCCGGAAGTCCAAGGACGTGATCCCCGTGAACGTGGGTCAGAAAGATCGCATCGACGTCGAAGCCAGTGCCAAACCGCATCATCTGGCGCTGGGTGCCCTCGCCAACGTCGAAGAGGAAGGCCTCACCGGCCCGTCTGCAAAAGATAGAACTGGGATTGCGGGCCGTCGTCGGGATTGCCCCACTGGTCCCCAGAAACGTCATTCGAAGCGTCATACTCCCGTTTCGGCCGGTCCCGGTATACCCGCTTCGGAGTGCCCCGTCGAATCGACCGATTCTTACCGGCCGAACGGGTATGTTCCGGCGATGGAGCGGCCCCTCTGGATCGACGGTTACGCCCCCGAAATCGGGGACATTCCCCAGGAGTCGGTACGCGAGCGGCTCCAGGACGCCGTGTCAGATCCGTTCAATCTCGTCGTTCATGGCCCACCGGGCGTGGGGAAAACCGCCGCCGTGCGCGCTCTCGCAGACGCGGCCCACGAGGACGCGGAAGGTGATCTCATCGAGATCAACGTGGCCGATTTCTTCGGGCTGACGAAAAAAGAACTGAGCACTGACCCCAGGTTCGAGCGGTTCATCACCCCGAAGCGAAAGCGAAACTCCTCGAAAGCCGATCTGATCAACTACGTGCTGACCGAGTCGGCAAGCCACCCACCGGTTTCCGGCTCGTACAACACAATTCTCCTCGACAACGCCGAGGCGATCAGGGAAGACTTCCAGCAGGCCCTTCGCCGGGTGATGGAGCAGTACTACGAGGCGACACAGTTCATCATCACCACGCGCCAGCCGAGTAAGCTGATCGCCCCGATCCGCTCGCGGTGTGTCCCGATCCCAATGCGTGCGCCCACGCGGGAGGAAACAGTCTCGGTTCTGGCCGCAATCGCTGACGCAGAGGGCGTACCTGCAGACGAGGAAGGACTCTCCTATCTGGCGTCCTATGCCGAAGGGGATCTCAGAGAGGCGATCCTGGCAGCCCAAACTGCTGCTGAGGCGAACGGCGAGTTGTCGGGGACGAACGTGTTAGAGCCGCTCAAACACGTCGGGCTGGACAACCGCATCGAAGCGATGCTCGCGGCTGCCGAGGACGGCGATTTCCAGGACGCCCGTTCGATCCTTGATGACTTACTCGTTGACGAAGGCCGGTCCGGCGAGGAACTCCTCGAAGAAATCATGGACGCCGCACGGACACGGTACAGCGGGGACCGGTTGGCCCGGGTCCACACCGTCGCCGGGCAGATCGAGTTCGACCTGACCCAGGGCACCAGTAACCGAATCCACCTCAGTCACCTGTTGTCCATGCTTGACCCGGCGGCGAATCTGGATTCGCCGGTTGAGACGCCCTGATCAGTGCTCGTGAGTCAGCACGTGGATGTGCCGGGTGAGCGACCGGTGGACGCGTCGCTGGTGTTTCTCCGTGACGGTCCAGCCGGCCGCCCTGGCGAGCGTGTCGTACCCCCTATCGGCCACGACAACCGCCCGGGTACCGACTCTTGCGGCTTCCTGGAATGCGCCCTGGATCAACTCCTCAAGCCCGTGGGACGCGATTTTCGATTGGCGGCCGTACGGCGCATCGAAGACGACAGCATCGACGCTGTTGTCCGGGAGTGGGAGGGCGGTCCCATCCCCCTGGGCAAGGTGGGGTGAGACACCGAGCGCTGCCCGAAGGTTCGTCCGGGCACCTCGAACCATCTTCTCCTGAGCATCGAATCCGATGGGCTGGCCCCCGAGCAGGCCCGCCTCGATGAGTACGCCGCCTGTTCCACACATGGGATCGAGGACGCGGTCACCCGGCTCAGTTCGGGCCAAGTTCGCCACAGCGCGGGCCAAAAGGGGGTCCATGCTCCCCGGCTGGAAAAAGGGGCGATCGGTCGGGGTCCGATCGCCGTATCCCCGGTCGGAGGTTGCGACCTCCCAGCCGAGAACCGCCAGATCGTCGGCGAACAGGGCCGAAAGTGTTTGCTCCGGATCGGTAAGATCAACCTCGAACCCCCGATCGACGAGCGATTGGCCGAGTTGCCGTTCGACCGCCTGGGTATCGATCCCGGCCGTTCCTCTCACGTCTCTGGCCCGAACAGCGACCGTTCCGGATCGCTTGACCGGCGCTGCTTCGAGGATCGACACAAGTCCGTCACCACCGTCCCGGGTTTGGCCCACTAGTTCGCTTACCCGGCGAGTGAACGCGAGACCGGTAACCCGCTCGCGATCGACTGCCGAGGCCGTCCCAATACCTGGAGCAAGGACCGAGACGTCCGTCGCAGCAGCTCTGGCTTCCGCCGCCGCGAACTGATCGTCCTCACCCGCGAACTCCAGCACGTACACGCCTGGGTGGAAACGGGCCACACCCCTGAGCGTATCGGTTGCGTAGCAAACAATAGTCTGCCGACCAATCAACAAACAGGCATACTCCCCATGCACTGCAAATATTTATAAGGTTTAAATACAAGCCTTAAAACGCATATGACTGATCCCAAGGAAACCATCAACATCGAGAACGTGGTCGCGTCGACCGGGATCGGGCAGGAGCTCGATCTCCAGTCGGTCGCCATGGATCTCGAAGGGGCGGATTACGATCCTGAGCAGTTCCCCGGTCTGGTCTACCGGACCCAGGAACCAAAATCCGCCGCACTCATCTTCCGCTCCGGGAAGATCGTCTGTACCGGCGCGAAAAGCACGGACGACGTCCACGAAAGTCTCCACATCGTTTTCGACAAGCTTCGCGATCTCTCCATTCAGGTCGAGGACGATCCCGAAATCGTCGTCCAGAACATCGTCACCAGCGCGGATCTGGGCCGCCAGCTCAACCTCAACGCCATCGCCATCGGGCTGGGCCTGGAGAACATCGAGTACGAGCCCGAGCAGTTCCCCGGTCTGGTCTATCGCCTCGACGAGCCGGAGGTCGTCGCGCTGCTCTTTGGCAGTGGGAAACTCGTGATCACGGGCGGTAAACGCCCCAAGGACGCCGAACACGCCGTCGACAAGATCGTCTCGCGACTCGAAGAACTCGGCCTGCTTGAATAACGCTGGTCCCGATCGCTACTCGACTAACCGTTCGATTTCGGTCACGAGGATGTCGGTCGCGCCTTCGGCCTTCAGCTTTGTGACTGACCTGAACACTTCATCGTCGCGCACCACCGCATGCACGGCGACTTGGTCGGTTCCCGCGATGTCCATCACGGTTGGACCGCCCATCCCGGGAATCACTTCTTTGATCCGGTCCAGGTTGGATTCCGGGGCGTTGAGCATAATGTAGCGACGGCCCTCCGCCGACAACACGGATTCGAGAGCCCGATCGATCTCGGAGGTTTTGCGGTCGTTTGAAACATCCTCGTGGGCGAAGAGGTGCGCGGAGCTCTCCAGGACTTCATCGATGACGCCGAGACGGTTGACCGCCAACGTGGTCCCCGTACTCGTGATGTCGACGATCCCATCCGCCATTTCGACGTGGGGGGTGAGTTCGGTCGCACCCGAGACCTCGACGATCTCGGCGTCGACACCGGCCGCCTCGAAGTGTTGTTCGGTAATGTGTGGGAACTCCGTCGCCACGGTCTTGCCGTCAAGATCCGATATCTCAGTGATTTCGCCGTTCTCGGGAGCGGCGACGACGATCCGACACTGACCGAATTCGAGATCGAGGAGCGGTTCGACGACGTCACAGTCAGCCTCCTGGGCCTGATCGAACCCAGTAATGCCAAGATCGGCCGCGCCGTCGGCGATGTACTCGGGGATGTCGGCCGCCCGAGCGAACAGGACCGTGATGTCGGGATCGACTGTATCGGCGTACAACTGTCGGTCCTCGCCGTCGACGATGTGGATACCCGCCCGGTCGAGGAGATCGACTGCTGGTTCGTGGAGTCGACCTTTGTTCGGTATCGCAATACGCATTGCTGGTCCGTAGACGGGGCGCGCGTATTTGCGTTTCCATCGGCTTGCAGCCAGGGCGCGGAAGTGGGCAAACGGCAGATTCAGGGCAGCCCAACCCGAACCGGCGGCCATGTCGACTATCGCACTGACCGACGGGCACGTCCTCCACCCCGACGGATCGGTTTCTCAGGCAGACGTGCTCGTCGATCGATCGCAGGGCGAGATACGGGCCGTCGGGCAGGGATTGACTGGTGACCGGACCCTCTCTGCCGCAGGCGGGCTCGTCATGCCAGGCCTAGTGAACGCTCATACCCATGCCGCGATGACGCTGCTCCGGGGCTACGCCGACGACAAACCACTCGACGATTGGCTCAAAGAGGACATCTGGCCGGCCGAGGCCGCACTCGAACCCGAAGACGTGCGGGCAGGAACCGAGCTGGCGCTCCTCGAAATGATCCGCTCTGGCACCACCGCCTTCGCGGACATGTATTTCCACATGGACGAGGCCGTCACAGCGGTCAACCAGGCGGGGCTCCGCGCCCGGCTTTCCCATGGCATCGTGACCGTCGGCAAGGACGACGCGGACGCCGAAGCCGACGTCGGAGAAGGAATCGAGTTCGCTCGCCGGACAAAGAAAACAGCTCCCGACCGGATCCGCCCGGCGCTCTCACCGCATTCACTCACCACTGTAAACGAAGATGCGCTTCGGAACACGGTCGAAGCCGCACGTGACCTCGATATTCCACTTCACATCCACGCGAACGAGACCGAAGCCGAAGTCGAGCCGATTGTCGAGGAGCACGGCCTCCGGCCGCTGGAGTACGCCGCCGAACAGGGGCTCCTCGAATCCCAAGATTTCCTCGCCCATGGCGTCCATCTGGATGAGGCGGAGGTGGAACTGCTGGCCGAACGCACCCCGTCAGTCGTTCATTGTCCCGCCTCGAACATGAAACTCGCCTCCGGAATGGCCCAGGTCGAGCGGTTGGGAGCAGCTGGAGTCCCGCTGGCGCTTGGAACGGACGGGGCCGCATCGAACAACGATATGGACATGTTCGGCGAGATGCGGGACGCGGCACTGCTCGGAAAACTGGCGGCGGATGATGCCAGTGCAGTCCCTGCCGAAGCGGTCATTCGGATGGCCACCGAGGGTGGTGCCCGAGCGCTCGGGCTCCCTGGCGGTCGCATCGAGGCAGGCGCAGCGGCCGACTTGATCGTGGTCGATTTCCAGGACCCGCGCCTGACGCCAGTTCACAAATACCCATCTCACCTGGTCTATGCAGCCACAGGCAGCGATGTCCGCCACACGATAGTGGACGGCCAGCCCCTCATGACTGATCGTGAGGTGTCGGTGCTTGACGAAACAGCCGTGCGAGAAGGCGCAGAGGAACGGGCCGCGCGATTGGCCGAGCGGGCCTGACCGGGTCCGATACCGTTTAAAGCGTGCTGGCCCTCCATTCGAGCATGACAGCATCCCCGATCAGCGACCGGCTCTCGGACGTCGAGGGTCAGGTCGAAGACGGCCGATCGAAAATCGACTGGGCGTTCGAACATATGCCGATCGTCCAGTCGTTGCGAGCGGATTTCGAAGCCGATCAACCGTTCGATAGCTACACCATCGGCATGGCCCTCCACGTGGAGGCAAAGACTGCGGCTCTCGTCGAAGCCCTGGCTGCTGGCGGGGCGGAGATCGCCATCACCGGGTGTAACCCACTTTCGACTCATGACGACGTGAGCGCCGCGCTGGACGACCACGACGCGATCACCTCGTATGCCGAACACGGGGTCGACGAGGCGGGGTATTACGACGCCATCGAAGCCGTCATCGCCCAAGAGCCAGATGTGACAGTCGACGACGGTGGCGATCTAGTCTTCCGAATTCACCAGGAACATCCCGACCTGATCGACTCGATCATCGGCGGCTCCGAGGAGACGACCACCGGCGTGCATCGGCTCCGCTCGATGGACGCCGACGGCGCGCTGGAGTACCCGGTATTCGCCGTGAACGACACGCCGATGAAGCGGCTCTTCGACAACGTCCATGGCACGGGTGAGGCCTCACTTTCCAGCATCGCGATGACGACAAACCTCTCGTGGGCGGGCAAGACGGTCGTTGTCGCGGGGTACGGCCAGTGTGGCCGTGGGGTCGCGAAGAAGGCAGCAGGCCAGAACGCCTCAGTAGTCGTCACTGAGATCGACCCGCGACAGGCACTCGAAGCCCACATGGAGGGCTACGAAGTGCTCCCGATGGCCGAGGCGTCCGCAAAAGGCGACGTGTTCATCACGGTGATCCCC